>CAZFGM010000129.1:0-13654 GCA_964518515.1 uncultured Alcaligenaceae bacterium
CTGCGGACGGACAGGAATGTCCGTCCTACGGAGGTAAGTTATTTCCTGCCGCTCGGCTTGTCACCACGCCGAGGTAGCGAACGAACCGACTTTCCGACACGGACTTGACCTGAAAAGCATCGGCACCCGAATCCTTCGTTAAACCATTGGTAGGAGAGGCCGGCAACTGGACGAACCACGGCAGATGAGCAAAGGCATCCTGCCAATCCGTGAGGGGAACGACGATGCGCAAGGGCAGCCGGCCAATGGTATCGAGACTGATCACGACTGCGGGTCGGATTTTTCGAATCTCCGCTCCCACCGAGGGATCAAACCGCACCTTCCAGATTTCACCCCTCTGGGGCGGCGGTGCTTTCGCCGTAAGTTCTCAGCGGTATCGTCTGACCGAGGTATTCGCGCCGGTTCCGAGCCGGAAGCGTAAGCGACGGCCACGCCACGCCTTCGGCCGTCGCTTACGCTTCCGGCTCGGACAAATAAATCCCCGACCCAGGGTTTCCCGGGTTTCCCCAGGGTTATTGAGAACTTACCTTTCGCCATACATATCCTCCTCGCCAAAGGCCTCGAAATCGGTTAGCAGTGGATCATTGCGATAGATTTCTTCCGCCAACGCGGCCGCCGCTGCGAGAATGGCATCGCGCTGGTCCGCGGGCCGTTTCCGCAATTCTGCCGCAGTCCAAGTTTTCCCTTGACGGGGATGAGTGTTCATTGGCTGACCTCACTTGATTCCACGAACCCATGTTCATTAGCCGTTTCCTCCAGTGAATGTATCATGTTGTTGGGTGTTGCGAAACACAAAGTTACTTCTACCGGAAGCTGCGGGGCGGTGACCCATGAAATCCTGTCCCCACTGTGGCACAGCCAACCCCGACGACAATAAATTCTGCCAGCAATGCGGCCGGCCTCTGGAAGGGGTGCCGGCGGACGCCACGGTGCGCTGGAGCGGGCAGTTTCTGCCCCTCAAGGCCCAGCGCCGGACGGTGCCGCTGACGACGTTGTTCGCCGGCAAGCAGATCTTGCTCATCGGCCGGGCGCCCCAGTGCGAGGTGTGCCTGCCGCATCCGTCCGTCTCGCGCCATCACGCCATGGTCAGCTGGGGATCGAACGGCTTGCGCCTGGAAGATTTGGGCAGCCTCAACGGCGTCCTGGTCAACGGCCGGCGCATCACCCAGCCGGTCTTCGTCAAGGAGCAGGAGCGCGTCGGCATCGGGCCCTTCCTGTTCCGCTATGCCGCCGGCGAAGTGCACATTCTCGACAACAGCCAGAGCCTGCGCCTGGAAGCGCGCAACCTGGACAAGGTCATTCTCCAGCCGGACGGCCAGCGCCGCAAACTCCTGGACAACATCAACCTGGCGGTCGAGCCGGGCGAGTTTGTCAGCCTGCTCGGCCCGAGCGGGTCGGGCAAGAGCACGCTGATGGATTGCCTGAACGGCCGGCGGCCGGCCAGCGGCGGCCGCGTCCTGGCCAACGGCGAAAACTTCTATCTCCACTTCGACAGCTTCCGCCAGTCGCTGGGTTACGTGCCGCAGCGCGACATCGTGCACGTGCAACTGCCGGTCTACCGCGCCTTGTACTACACCGCCCGCCTGCGCCTGCCCACCGATACCGGGCCGGGCGAGCTGAAGACGCGCATCGACGACGTGATCAAGCTGATGGAGTTGGGCCCGCACCAGGAAACCCTGATCGCCAACTTGTCCGGCGGCCAGATCAAGCGGGTCAGCCTGGGCGCCGAGCTGTTGGCCCGGCCGTGCCTGCTCTACATCGATGAGGCGACCAGCGGCCTGGACGCCGGCACCGAAGCCCGCATGATGCGCCTGTTCCGCCAACTCGCCGACGACGGCAAGTCCGTGCTGTGCATCACCCACAACGTCGATAACGTGGACTTGTGCCATCTGATCATCGTCCTGGTCCGCGGCAAACTGGTGTACTACGGCCCGCCGTCCGAGGCACGGGGGTATTTCAAGGTCAGCCGGATCAGCGAAATCTACGATGGCCTGTCAGCCCGCGAGCCCGACGATTGGGAAAAGCAGTTCCGCGCCTGTTCGCTGCACGAGGAATTCGTCGCCAAGCGCCTGGGAGCCGTCCCCGAGGCGGCTGGCGGCGAAGGGACCGGCAACGCCGCCGAAGCCGCCGGCAGCAGTTTGTCGGGGCTGTCCTTGATGGTCCCGCCGTCGGCGGCGAAGAAGCACCCGCCGTTCTGGCACCAGTTCTGGGTGCTCACGCTCCGCTATCTCGAGCTGATCGGCCGCGATCGCAACGGTCTGCGCCTGCTGTTACTGCAAGCCCCCATCGTGGCGTTGTTCATCCTGGCCGGCTTCGTTGGCAAGCCCTATGAGGAAAAAGTTCTCGTCCCGCGCAAGCTGGATGACCGGGAACGTGAAATCCTCAAACTGCTCGCCAAAGGGGAAAAAGTCGCCGAGAAATACCAAGAGCATTTGGACAATATCGACCCCAAGATCATGAAATATGCCCACATCCTTCCCCAGGTGGCCGAGATGGAAGGGCCGGTCCTGCCGGACAAAATCATCCCCAATCCGCGATTCACCTACATGCTCTTGTTTTTAATCGTGGTCATCGTGCTGTGGTTCGGCTGCAACAACGCCGCCAAGGAAATCGTCAAGGAGGACGCCATTTACAGCCGGGAACGGGCGGTCAACCTGGGGATCGGGCCTTACCTGGCCAGCAAATTCCTGGTCCTGAGCGGCATCACCGCCTTGCAAGCCCTGATGCTCATGGGGTGCATCTATGGCCCGCTGGAGTTTCTCCACTGGCAATTCGGCCATCAGTTCCCGCCGGACCTGTACCGCCTGAGCTACCTGCAAGAATTCGGCGTGCTGGTGGTCTTGTCCATGACGGGGGTAGCCCTGGGCTTGTTCCTGTCGTCGGTGGTGTCCACGCCGGACCAGGCGAATACGCTGTTGCCGTACGTGCTGATCCCGCAAATCATTCTCGGCGGCGGCATCCTGTCGGTGAAGGAAGGCGTGATGTACTACCTGGCGGTGTTGTTTTCGCCTGCGTACTGGGGCTATCGGGCGGTCCACCGCGGCGCCACCCACTTGCCGCTGGATGTGCCGGTCGCCATGAATTACAACGACAACGTCAGCCTGGCCTGCGCCGCCTTGACCGTGCACATGGTGATCTTGCTGGGCCTGATCGTTTGGTTCCTGCGGCGCAAGGATGTGCGGAAGACCTAGGCGAGCCGAGCGACGTAAGTCGCCGGGTGCGACACCGCCCCTTGTCCGGCCGCTTTCGCGGTCCGGCTCGCCTTTCGCTTCGAACTATTAGACCCGGCCGCCGCCGTCCACGACCAGGACCTGGCCGGTAATATAGGCCGACGCCTCGGCGGCCAGAAAGACCGCGGCCCCGACGAGGTCGTCAGGCTGGCCGTGGCGCCCGAGCGGCACCCCGGCCATGAGCCGGTCATACGTTTGGCGATCGTCCAGCAGAACGGCGGAGAAACGCGTCTCGATCAGGCCGGGGGCCAGGGCGTTGACGCGGATGCCGTGCGGCCCCATTTCCTTGGCCAGGGCCTTGACCAGACCGATCAGTCCCGCCTTGCTGACGCTGTACGCCCCCAATCCGGGTAGCGGATCGATGCCCGAAATCGAGGCGATGAAAAGGAGCGACCCCCGGCCGCGCGGCACGAGGCGGCGCAGGGCGTGCTGGGCCGTCACGAACGCGCCCGTGAGATTCACTGCGAGGATTTTGTGCCACGCTCCCAGATCGAGATCGACGAGCGGCCCGAGAACCGGATTCGTGCCCGCGTTGATCACGATAATTTCGGGCACCACGTTGTCCTGGTCGAGCCGCGAAAATAATTGGGCGATGGCGGCCGGATCGCCTTGATGGCAAACCACGGGCACCACGTTCTTCTCGCCGCCGGAGGCCAGCGCCCGTAACTGGTCCGCGGCGGCTTGAAGGGCATCGGCTTTGCGTCCGGTGATGACGACGTCCGCCCCGTGTCGCCGCAACCCGCCGGCGATGGCCAGGCCGATGCCCCGGCTCGCCCCGGTGATCAGGGCCCAGCGTCCCGACAGATCGAAAGGATCGTTGGCCATAAAAAGGATCTTCCCAGGGCGAGCGGGGAGGCGTCAGCCTCCTGATGGCGTTTCTGCCGGGGGATCGTGATTATCATGATGGATACCGTCATCAGGGGGCTTACGCCCCCCGCTCGCCCAAATCATGCCTCCCGCTCGAATATTTTTTCCAGGCGTTGCACCAGTTCTGCCCGCGTCAACCCGCGTATCAGGAAGCGCTTGTCGCGGGTCTTGTCGCCTCCCACCAGTTCCACCTGGGCGCCTTTCAAATTCAAAGCCCGGCGCAACACGTCGCGCAGGGCCTTGTTGGCCCGGCCGCCTTCCGGCGGCGCCGTGACCGCAATCTTGAGGGCGCCGTTGTGCTCTCCCAGGATTCCTTCCCGGCGCGCTCCCGGCTGGGCGCGCACCGCCAGCAGGCAGCCCTCGGCATGGTCGGTGATGGCGATCATGGCCGGTCTCCGGGGATGCCTTCGAACAACACCGTGCCTAGACGCACGATGGTGGCCCCTTCCTCGATGGCCACCTCGAAATCGTTGCTCATGCCCATCGACAGGTGGTGCAGGTCGTGCGGCGGGGGAACTGCCACGCGTTCGGTGAGCGCGTGCAGAGCGGCGAAGGTGGGCCGGCAATCCTGCGGATCGGCCACTTGGGCCGCCATGGTCATCAAGCCTGCCAGGCGAACTTTTTGCAACCTTTGCAAATGGGGGAGCAACGCGGAAATCTCCCCGGCTGCGAAACCGTGCTTTTGTGCTTCTTCACTGGCGTTGACTTCCAGCAAAACCGAAATGTTCCGATCCTGCTTGACCGCTTCCTGATCGAGGGCATCCAGAAGGCGTAAACTGTCCACCGAATGAATCAGTTGAATCAAGGGCAAAGTGCGGTCGATCTTGTTGCGTTGCAGATGGCCGACCAGGTGCCAGTGGACGGTCGGCGGCAGTGCGGCGGCCTTGCGCCACAACTCCTGCGGCCGGCTCTCGCCCAGCTCGACCACGCCCAGGCGGTGCAGGACGGCGGCCACCTGGGCGGAAACGGATTTGGTAACCGCCACCAGGGTCACCGCGTCGCTTGCGCGGCCCGAACGCCGGCAGGCGGCCGCCATCCGCCCGTGCACTTCTTCCAGGCGCTGGCGCAAGCCTTCAACCAGAGCGGTCCCCGAAAACATGGACACGGATTTCGTCCGAGGTTTGCTTGCCAAACGATTCCCCGAAAAGCTAACATAGCGGACTTGCACAACCGAGGGAAGCATGTTTCGCCGCTGGCAGCTTAGCGCGACGGGCACGCTAGGCCGCAAGCGCCAGGAGAAACCGATATGGCCGACGTTCAAGCCTTTCGCGCCTTTCGCTACGATCTGGGTCGCGTGGGCACCCTGAGCGATGTCGTGGCCCCGCCCTACGACGTCATCGAGCCCGCCCTGCAGGACGCGCTGTACGCCCGCAGTCCGTACAACGTCGTCCATCTCATTCTGAACAAGGAAACGGCTCAGGATAGCGAAACCAGCAACCGCTACACGCGGGCGGCCCAGGCCGTGCGCGACTGGCAGCGCGAGGGCATCCTCGTCCAAGATTCGGCCCGCTCGCTGTATGTCTATCATCAGGAGTTCGAGGTCGAGGGCAGGCGTTATACGCGGCGCGGCTTCATGGCCCGCGTGGGTCTGGAAAAGTTCGGCGACGGGCGAATCTTTCCGCACGAGGAAACCATGGCTGGCCCCAAGGCGGACCGGCTCAAGCTGTTCCGGGCCACGGCCATGAACCTGAGCCAGGTGTTCAGCCTGTATCCCGATGACGAGGGCAAGGTGCAGGGGACATTGGAGGCCGCAGTCGGCCGGGCCTTGCCCCTTGAGGCCGTCGATCATCTCGGCGTCGTCAGCCGGCTGTGGCCGGTGACCGATCAGCGCGCCGTCAGCGCCGTGACCGGCCTGATGGGGCCCAAACCGCTGTTCATCGCCGACGGCCATCATCGCTACGAAACCGCGCTTCAGTACCTGGAGGAGAAAGCGCGAGCCCGCGAAGTGCCCGGGCCGGAGGCGCCCGCCAATTTCGTGCTCATGATGCTGGTCAATATGAGCGATCCGGGTCTGGTGATCTTGCCGACGCACCGCCTCGTGTCCGGGATCGGCGACCTCAGCGCGGATCAGTTGCGAACCGCGCTCTACAAGCATTTCGCCGTCGAGGCCGCCGGTCAAGGCGAACAAGGGGCGCGCGACACCTGGGAGCTACTCGAGGCGGACGGCGGGCAGGACGTTTTGGGCTTCGGCACCGTGGCCGACGGCCGCTGGCAGACGGCCCGCTTCAAGTCTCCGGAGTTAATGGCCCAGTTGGCGGCCGACCACAGCCCGGCCTGGCGCGGCCTGGCCGTGAGCATCCTGCACCGCGTCGTCCTGGACAAGCTGCTGCCCGCCGCCGGCTGCGCCCCGGCCCAATGCGGTTACGTGCACCAAATGCGTGAAGTGACCGAGGCGATGGCCGGGCGGACTTGCCAATTGGCAGTCCTGGTGCCGCCGGCCCGAATGGCCCACGTTGAAAAGGTCGCCGGCAATCGGGAAAAGATGCCGCCTAAATCCACCTATTTCTATCCGAAAGTGTTGAGCGGGCTGGTGTTTCACTCGCTCAAGGGGAATTGATAAAAAGCAAGTAAGCGTTCAGCACTCAGCATTCAGCAATCAGCAGTTCCGAATGGACAAGCGTTTTTGGAACCGACCTGAATCCGAAAGGTTTCCTTGTTCATCCGTAACTTTCTTGCACGCGACGGCTTGCTGAATGCTGACTGCTAAAGGCTGAAAGCTTACAAAAGCAACTTCGTGGTATAATGCAACCCATGTCGCCTGGTTGGCAATCGGTTGAGAAAGGATCGAGCATGCCTTTACAAGATCATTTTCATCCCCCGCTCAAAAACCGCCGGCATTGGACCTCCTTTCATCATGCCTGGGCCACCTATATCGCTTCCGCTTTGAATCAAAATTTGCCGGAAGGGTATTTCGCGGAACCGAACGTCAAGTTCGGCATTGAAATTGACGTGGCCACGTTCGAGGAAGGCCCCAAGGGCGGGGATTTTCGTCGGGAATGGTCTCCGGCCCCACCCACTTTGACCGTTCCTATTTCCCTCCTGACAGATGTTGTGGAAATCACTATTTATTCGAGCGAGGGTGGACCGACCCTGGCGGGGGCTATTGAGCTGGTCAGCCCAGCGAACAAGGACCGCGATGCCAGTCGGGCAGCCTTTGTCACCAAGTGCGCCGCTTATGTGCAACTAGGTGTGGGCTTGGCCATGGTGGACGTCGTGACGGACCGGCAGGCAAATTTGCACGAAATGTTGGTGAATCGGGTTGCCATGGCCGCCCCCACCCTTCCCGCGGCGGAGCTATTCGCCGCTTCCTTCCGTCCCATCCAAAAGGAAGAACAACCATTTCTGGACATATGGTTCCAAGAGCTGCGTTTGGGCCAAACGTTGCCCACGTTGCCGTTGTGGCTACCCGGCGAAGTATGTATGCCCGTGGAGCTGGAGGAGTCTTACCAACGGACCTGTCGGGAACTCCGCATCCAAGGAAATGGCCCCAGTATCCTTAGGTAGGTTTCACGACCCGGCAATGCTCGACCGGAAATTCCACGGAATGGGCCGGGGCAACAGACCGATGCGCGGGTCCCCGAGATATTGAAGCGGCCCGGGGGGCTGATTAGCGCCTGAGGGGTGCATCGGCCGCAGATTGGTTTCCAGGTGCTGTTGCATGGACAACAGCGCTGGATCATTCTCCCGGTCAAATGCCCCCACCGTGACGTAGCTGCAATACCTTGTGTGCAAGACGTAGGCGTTTATCTGTATTTTGTGTAAATACTCGGCCAGACTGTGGGCGCTGGTGGCGGCAGCGTCCTCGTGGCCATAGCTTTTTCCGCCCAAGCCTAAACTGGCCAAAAAGCCCCCCTTGGGGGCTTTGGTGTTCTGTTGCAGTTGCGTGGGCGTGCTGAGGATTTTGATCACCAGGGTAACCGGCTTGGGGCATTGCAACAAGCTGAAGGGCTCATGGCGATTGAGTTTTTGCAAGTCGGCAAGTTTAAATTTGTTCGAGTCGGCCGGGCGCTCGAATTTGATCGTGGGATTTGGGCCCACGAAGCCGCAGCCGAATAGGTCTACAGAATACCGTTCATCCCTTTTTCCGTTTTCGGTTACGATCTGGTTCGTCTTGGGGTCGATCTGGGGAACCTTATAAAACTTGGGGTCGAGCAGGATTTTATTCGAATCGGGTAAAGGAAGGCGGCGCAAGTCATGCAAGGCCTTGCGGGCAACTTTTTCGTCCGCGTATCCCCCCACCATGACGGCATATTGATCCTGAATAATCCGGCGTGGCACGCGAATGGGCATGGTGTCGGGAATTTGTTGTTGCCGGTATGATTCCCTCTTCTTGATGATGGCTTCCTTGACGCGCTCATATTCTTGGCGGCGTTCTTCGGCGCTGGTGTTGTAAACCAAGGCCGGTAATTGATAGGTGACGCGCAGTTCCGCGACCAATTTCCGGGCCTCCTGGGCCGCTTCGGGACCGACATAACTGATCAGGCAAATCACCCACGGACCTTGCTCGGGGGAAATGCGAATATCTTGATTGATATCGGGACTTTCTTGATAGGGGGGAAACTGGCCCGTGACGGACGGCAGCGCCGCCAGGGGGGCGGGCGAATGGGGAGAAACCGCCCAGGGCGTCGTTTCCGTCAAGCCGCCTTGGTTAGGGAATGAACTTTGCTGGTAGAACTTTTCCAGGCTCGGAGGAAGTGCCCCTCCTATGGGTTGCGGTGTTGGGGCGGGAGAATCCCACGGTTGTTTCAGAGTCGCCCCCTGGGCAGGCGGCCCATAATCGCTGGAGACCGACCCCGGTTGCGCCTGGGCCTTCCCGCCGCCGGTGTTCAGCGCAATGGCCAAGCCGGTGCCCGCCAATCCCAGAGCCAAGAAAAGCCATTTTTTCATGTCCGCCCCTCCGCTTCCGTTACCACGCCACGGCGTGGCAAAGGTCAACCCGGCCGCTTAGATAATGGCCAGGTTATGGGAAGTTTTTCTTTTGCGAGGCGGGGGCTATAGCAGAAGAAAGCGACTTAGTCCAGAGGCCAATTCGATCCCAGGGCTAGTTTTTGCTGGGCGGTAATGGCGTCGATGCCCACCTTGCCCAGCTTCAACAGTCGATCCAGTTGCCCGCGGCTGAAGGTCGCTTCCTCGCCGGTGCCCTGGACCTCGATGAACTGGCCCGAGCCGGTCATGACCAGGTTCAGGTCCACCGCGGCGTCCTTGTCCTCGCTGTAATCCAGGTCGAGAAGCTCGACGTCGTCGAGCAGGCCGACGCTGACGGCGGCAACGCTGTCTTTGACGATGGCCGACGGGGGTCCAAACACGGTTTTGTTGCCCGTCAGGGCATCGATCAGGGCGATGAAGGCGCCGTTGATGGCGGCGGTGCGGGTGCCGCCGTCCGCTTCGAGCACGTCGCAATCGAGCCACAGCGTGTGTTCGCCCAGCTTTTGCAGATCGACGATGGCCCGCAAACTTCGGCCGATGAGGCGCTGAATCTCGATGCTGCGGCCGTCAATCTTGCCGCCGCGATCGCGCGGCTTGCGCGTGGAGGTGCTGCCCGGCAACATGCCGTACTCGGCGCTGAGCCAGCCCTTGCCGCTGCCGACCAGGAACGGCGGCACCGTCAACTCGACGCAGCAGGTGCACAGGACCGTGGTCCGGCCCATGCGCATCAGCACGCTGCCCGGGGCCGGCCGGGTGAAGCGGCGCTGGAACTTCAGGGGACGCAATTCATCCGGCCGGCGGCCGTCCGAACGGGGAGAAGTCATCACTTATCCTGTATTGCCAAAGCCAATTGCCAATTGCCAATTTTTGAAGAGGATTCCACCAGGTTTTCAAATTAACTTGGCAATTGGCAATTGGTAATTGGCATTTGGCAATGTCCCCTTGCGCCTGCGTCAGCCGTTGGATGATTTCTTCGAAGAAGTTTTGCACGGGGGACAATCTCCTTGAGGAAATACCGCCAACCTTCGTGATGACGAAGTCGTTCGGTTGGGGTCATGGCCAACAGCCGAACAATTTGCGTGAAATCCACTTCTCTCCGGTGGCCCAGGTCGAAAATATCCACGGGTGCGGCAATTTCCTCGTTCATGTTTTTTTTCTTTCCTTTCGCCGGGCCAGGTCGGCGACAAACGCTTGATGTTCGGGAGAATTCAATCCTTCCTGAAGCCTGGCCAGGACCTGGCGCATGTTGCCGGCCAGAAGGGCCTGGCCGTCGAGCCACAGGCCCGGGAAAATCCGCGAACGCCACAAGCCGTCCAGGTCGGGAGGCAGGAGTTGGTATTTTTCATCCACCAGGATGTGCCAGCGGATTTCCTGCTCGAAGAGGAGGATGGCCAGGTACTCGGGAATCTTGGCGGCCTGATAGAGATCCAGCTTCACGTGCAGGTCGAAAGAAAAACCAGACTGGCATATTTCTGCCACCATCTCAGGGATTCCTTGGAGGAATTTACCTTCCACCCAGGATTTGCCGTCGTATTCGCGATGGACACGCAGATTCATGTCCGGTTGGGCCGTTTCGTTCAAAAGGAAAGTTGTGATTCTGTGACCGCTGGCCGTCCCGGGGGTGGCGGCCTTGTACCAACCTAACCAACCGCCAACGGCGCCCTGCAGGTCCCCATGGTCCACAGATACCGGCGAGGCCATATAGACGATCCCTCCGATCAATTCGGCGTTTTGGATTTCTGGATGGCCTTCCCAGCGCCGCAAGAACTCCGCCCGCGTTAATTTGTCACCGGCAACAAGGTCCGGAATGCATTGCTCGATAGCCGTGGCCATGATCGACCTCATCCATTTTACCCCAGGTGCATGCCAATACAACGGTCCCCAAAGCGGAAAAGCTTCCCGCGGTCGCCCGATCCCATACTATGGGCGGGTAGGGGTTGCGAGGGAAACCGATGCTTTTTCACGTGTCCGAGGAATGTGCGCGTCTGGGCTTGCGGGCCGGGGCGATTGTGTTCCGCGAGGTCCGGGTCGCCGCGGCCTCAACGGAACTGCGGGCCGAAATCGCCAGGGAAGTCCAGGCATTGCGTGCCCGCTTTCCTTCCCCTCAGGACATCCGTTCCCCTCCCGAAGTGATCGGCTTTCGGGACATCCTGGCCAAAGTTGGAGTCAAGCCGCGCAAGGTCCAGCCCTCCATCGAGCGGCTGATTGCCCATGTCCTCAAGCGCGGCGACCTGCCCGCCATCAACAGCCTAGTCGATGCCTATAATCTGGTTTCTATTCGCTCGCTCTGCTCGCTGGGGGCCCACGATCTGGATCGGATTAACCCGCCGGTGACGCTGCGCCTCTTGACCGGGCAGGAAACCTTCACGCCGCTGGGTCAGACAACGGCCGTGCCCGTCGTGGCCGGGGAGTTCGGGTACGTGGACGCGGCCAATCGCCTGCTGTGCCGGCTCGACGTTTTGCAAGCCGAGTTCAGCAAGGTCACCGGCCAAACCGTCAACGCCTTGCTCATCGTCGAGGGAACCAGCGCCCATTCGCCGCAGGTGCTCCGGCAATCCTTCACCGCGGCCATCGAGTTGGTGACTCGCTATTGCGGCGGAACGGGGGAAGTGGTGAGAGGGTGAAGCGGAGCGCGGAGGGCGGAGCGCGGACTGCGGTGCGCACACTTCGCGCTCCACGCTTCACGCTTTGTGCTTCATGGTGTGCGAACCCAACGGACCTCGGCCTGATAGGGCTGCAACTCGGGCAAGGAGAGAATCCGTTCGGCCAGGCGGTCGGCTTCCTGGGGACGGAAGACCACCAGGTCGATCTGGATTTTGCCGAAGGCGGGGAATTTCACGTCTTCCACGCGGGCGGCGTTGCCGCACAAGGCGCCCAGGCGCTGTTTCCATTGTGCGGAAACAAGGGCGGCGGTGGTCGGCCGCGGCGCGGGCGCTTCTTCCATGACCACGATGCCGCGGGTGACATAAGGCTGGCCGGGCAGAGTCGCCGGCACTCGCCCCGGCGGAGAGATTCCCGGCTTGGCTGGCAGGTTGAGCGGCTTGCTGGTCACCTGTGCGGGGAACAGAGGTGGCGCCGGGCGCTGGCCGCCGACCGAGGTTGCCGGCGTTTGGCCAGCCGCGACGGCAGGCGCCCAGGAAAAGGGCGCCTGGGGAACGAAGTTTGTCGTTTTGTTCGCCTCGGGCGCTTGCCAGGCCGTCTGCCGAATCGGTGCCGCGGAGGGGACGTTCCCTTGCGGTCTGGGGCTTTCGGGGTCAGGATACGTCCGCGCGGCGTGAAGCGGTGTTGGATCTTCCAGGGGTAGGATCTCTTCTTGTGAGGAAAACACCGGTTCTTTTTTCCGGAACGGATTGGCTTTTTCGAGCCAGGAGAGGACCGGTCGCGGGCGCCCGGGTGGCGGGGCGGGGCCTTCCTCGAGCACCACGATGATTTCTTCCTGCGGAAGATTTTTCCTTGCCGGCCGGGCGCCGAAATGTTTGTCGAGCCAGGAAAGAATCGGCCGGGACGGAGGCGGTGGACCCTCGACGAACGTTTCGGAGGGCAGGTACGATTCGGCCGCCCGATGGCCCCCCGTCGCCGGCGGCAAGGGCGTTGCCTGGGGCGAAAAGTTTTCGGGCCGCGTCCGGGGTCCGGTGGGGGGAATCACCGGTTGGTTGCTTTGGGGGATTGCGTTTTGCGGAGTAGTCGCGCCAGGTCCGGAAGGGACGGTCTTCACCGGATTCGGCGTGGCCACATCTAGACGATTGGCCGCCGCCGTGCACCCGTGCAGGCGGCGCAGGGCCTGACTCACCGCCAGTTTTTCTTCGAAAGACTGCACATAGCCGAAAACCTGGACTTTGCCGTCGGCGCCGCATTGGATTTGCAGGTGCGGCCCCCGCAGGGGAAAACTTTGCCGTAGTGCGGTGACGGCGGCCCGATGCAACTGCTCGGCAGAGCCGGCCTCGGCCCGGGCGGCCAGGGCCGGGTTTTCCCGCAAGGCATCCACCACATTCGTCGAACCATGCAAGCGGGCCAGAAATACGGCGCGTTCGCGGACCTGGCGGTTAGGCACCGTGCCGTGGATTTCCACCCGTGTCCCCTCGGCCCGCGCTTCGAGGAAATAGGGAAACGTCGCGGGGTCAGCCAGCCAGGCCAGCTCGATCAGAATTTCCGTCACGCGCTGCGGGCTTTCGCCGGTGGGGGCGGGCCCCGCTTGGCTGGGCGTTTTAGCCACGTCCAGGAGCCGTTGCCCCTGCGCCCCCGCGGGCAGCCCCAGCATCAGGACCGCCGCCAGCGCTCCCAGGAAGTTCCAAAGCATGCCCTTTTGCATGGGTTCCTCAATAATAGTGGCCATTGGTCAGTGGTCAGTGGTCAGTGGCCAGTGGCCACTCTTTCAGGCGCGGCTTCCCGAAGTGGATGCCTGGTATTGACCGTGTTAACTGCTCCGTCTCAAAGTCTCAAAACATTTTGAGACCGAGGCTGTTTTCCATAACCAACTGCGGTAATTTGACTTGTAACCGAACAAGCTGGTCAGAATCTCATAATTACACACAGGCACTGCCCAATCACGCCCTAAGGTCTACCCGTACGCGGGCCGGGTAGGCCCTTCGGGCCGTTTTGGCGACAAAAAGTTGTCGCAAACTGATAATCAA
>CAZFGM010000130.1:0-10050 GCA_964518515.1 uncultured Alcaligenaceae bacterium
GACCGAGGAACTGTACGACGCCGTTCGCGCCATCGACTGGTCCAACTACCTCACCCCCGATCACACCCTGGCGGTCGATAGCAACGTCCGCGCTTCGAGCATCACCCATTCCAAATACGCCGCCCTGCGCGTCAAGGACGCCATTTGCGATCAGTTCGTGGACCAGTGCGGGCGGCGGCCCAGTGTCGATGTCCAGCAGCCGATGCTCGGCCTCAATTTGCACATCGCCCAGGATGAGGCGGTCCTCAGCCTCGATAGCTCGGGCCACTCGCTGCACAAGCGCGGCTACCGGCCGATACAGACCAAGGCCCCGCTCAACGAGGCCCTCGCCGCCGGCCTGGTGCTGCTCACCGGCTGGAACGGCAGTTGTCCCCTGGTCGATCCCCTGTGCGGCTCGGGGACATTGTGCATCGAGGCAGCGTGGATCGCCCTGAACCGCCCGCCGGGGCTGACGCGCCGCCGCTTCGGTTTTCAGGGCTGGATGGACTACGACGTCGCCCTGTGGACCGCCCTGCGCGACCAGGCCCGGCGGGGGGTCAAGAAAAAGCTGGCTTTTCCCATTCAGGGATCGGATGTGCGATCCGACGCTATCGCCTTCGCCCGGACGAATGCCCGCGCCGCCGGCATCGGCCATCTGTTGCGCTTCGCGGTCAAGGACTTGGCCACCTTCGTTCCACCGCACGGACCGCCGGGCGTGATCTTGTGCAATCCCCCTTATGGCGAACGCATTGGCGGGGAGAAGGAGCTTAGAAGCCTTTATCTAACCCTGGGAAAGGTTTTCCAGGAGCGCTGTCCGGGGTGGCAGCTGTTTGTCTTCACCGGCAACGCGCGCCTGGCACGGCAAATCGGCATAAAACCAGGGGCTCAGGTGCCTTTGTTCAACGGCAAGATTCCCTGCCGGCTGCTGCGATTCAATTCGGGTAATCCGGTCTGAAACTGGAGAATATGCGGAAAAGCGGATTCTACCACTTGGCATGCCCGCGGAAGGTGAGGCAAAGGTTGAAGCAAAAAAAAGCCTCCTGGACCAATCCAGGAGGCCTTGGCTTTTTCCAACCATTCTTCGGTTAATCCCAATCGGGATTTCTGCGGTCGTTGGGTTGCATGGCGTTGGCCCAGTTTCGACCACCGCTGGTTGTTTTGTTCGCCTCGACGCGGGAAATGGTTTTGGTCGAATGGTCTCCCATGCAAACGCTGATGCCGAGGTGGCCGAAACCGCTCCAGTGTGTGGCACTGCAATTGCCCAAGCGGGCGTTGGTGACCCCAAAATTTGGAACCGAGGTGCTGGTCACGATGACGCGGCCGTTTATCGTAACCGTTGAGGTCCCAATTGTATTTCTGTAAGTAATATTATCGGAATAATCCGTATGGGTGGAGGCGGTCACCGTCTGTCGCCGGACACCTGGGCTCCGCGCGCTGGGTGCAGTGCCCCACGATCCGGGCCATAAATTGGCCGGAGCGGTGGGCTGGGGATTGACTAACGTGCCTATCGTAAACCTAACAACCCGAGGAGTTGCCGGCTTGGGGTATGGCCCAGGCGGAGGTGCGGCGGCAGTTCCCCCGGTTACCAGGGTGGTTGCCGTCAAGGTAAAGGCCCAATCGCCTTGCCAGGTAGTAGTCCAGCGGTTGGTAGTTCCTATGCGAACAAAACTTTGTCTAACCCAGGATCCTGACCCGGTTACCGTTTGGTTCGAGGTCGTTGCCGCGGTCAGTCGAGGCGCCGCCGGCCGGCCGGTGGTCGCGGGCGGCGTCGGCCGGGCCCGCGTGGGTGTAAAAGCAACCGTGTTGGTGGTGCGCAGCCGGAACCGCCACGGTCCGCGCCAGGTCAGGGTCCAGGTGCCCGCGAAAAAAGACTGATTCTGGTTTTGCTGGCAGTTTTGCGCGATGGTGGCAAAGAGAATCACGTTGGACGAGCCATCGGGCATGGCGGTATCGATGTTGAGATTCCCTTGGTTGAAGACAAGTTGGTTGGCGCCGATGCTGGTCACCCGGCCGGTTTGTTCCGTGGCCGTGGGATCGGAAGCTGCCTGATATACCGCCACGTACGGCAAGGTCCCTAGGCCCGCGGAGGACGTATTTTGCGGGATGGCATCCCATTCCGGTTTGTGTTCCACGAACGGCAAGAGATGGACGAAGACGGTGCCATTTTTCCTGGTTTTTTGGAATAACCCGTTGGCATCGGGTATTTGTTTCCAGTCAACGGAATGGGCATGCACGGCAATGCCGCATTGCCGCAGGTTGTTTTCGGTGGACGCCCGAGCGGCGGCTTGGCGTACCTGCTGCACCGCCGGTACCAAGAGGGCGATCAGAATGGCGATGATGGCAATTACCACCAGCAACTCGATCAGGGTGAACCCTCGACGCTTCATACCAACCTCCCAGGAGTAGAAAATAATAAAGACCGTTTGTAATGGTTTTCGTGAATTGCGGAGAAACCATTAATGAGATTAACTAAGGAACTTCAAGGCCGTTGTCAACAAAAAAATGAAGGATTTCTGAGAACCTAAGCATCCGCTGGGGGTTTAAACCATGGTAACCTGAATCGGCCCTGGGTCAGTTCCTGGAACAGAGAGGGATACGATCGGCCGGGGCACGGTCGGCAGGGGACTCTTATTGCAAGTGCAATTTAAATTCATGGTTGTGTTAAGGCCAAAGCCGGTGATTACTGGGCCATGAATCCTGGCGCGACATGTGGCTGAAGGAAACGAGCAGGAATCTGCTTTGCTTGACGAATCGGCACAAACCCGTATTTTAGGAGCAATTCCCTTCCCTAGATTTTCGCGGGTCCTTTCATCTTTTTCCTAATGAGGGTTTCATGAAAAAATGGACTATATTCATTTGTTGCCTGTGCGGAACAGCTGCAACCGGTTGTGGTTCCTCGAAGGTGCAAGTTTCCGGCAAAGTTTTCTTACGTGACCCTTTCAACGGTTACACCAAGATCCTTGTCAAAAAAGGTTACGGTTTTGCGTTCTCCGAAGGGAAGCGCGTGCCCAGTCCTGAGGCCACGCACAAAATCCTCTTTCTTCACGAAAGTTCCAAAACTCCCATTGAAGCCGAAATTGGCGAGGACGGAACCTATACCGCCATGGTCCCCATCGGTACGAGCAAGGTCACCCTCCACCTCGTGGTCGACAATATTCCCGAATACACCGATAAACAGGTGGCCGAGAATCCCGTGGCGGCGGAAGAGCGCAAAACCGCGGAAGCCTGGAAGAAACTTCTGGACGACTGGACCGCCTTCGATTCCACGCCCAAATTGCTCCACTTGGGAAGAACCGCGCAAGAATTCGACGTGGTCGTTCAATTCCCCGAAAAGGACGACGACGATTAATGGTTGTTTTTTTTTCGAGCCATTTCTTCTCTACTAAGCCCCGCGGTTCAGAAGGTGCGCGAAGTCGCTGCCCTAACAACCACCTCCTGCTGGGGAATATGAAGGCACGGCTTGTCTTCGTCGTGGAGGACTTGGACCGGAAAGACAGTCGCACATTCGACATTCAGGAGGTCCAGGCATTTCTTCAACAGCTAAAGGACTTCCCAAACCTGGCCTTCGTGTTGACCGGTGGGCTTTCATCATCACGAAGAATCGACTTTGCGAAACTTTCGGCCACAACTCAATGCTCTTCTGGAACGGCCGGCTGAGTCGGCGACCCATTGAAGTTTCCCACCGATAGCCGGCGGTAGCGATAATACGCCGCACAGGCGCCTTCCGAAGAGACCATGGGCGCGCCCAGCGGATGTTCCGGCGTGCAGCGCGTGGCGAAGGCGGGGCATTCGTGCGGCTTCTTGCAGCCTTGCAGGATCAGGCCGGCAATGCACTCCGTGGCTTCTTCCACCTCCGGACCGAGTTCGCCAAAGCGCCGGCCGGCATCGAAGGCCGCGTATTTCTCGGCCAGGGCCAGACCACTTTGGGGAATTTCGCCCAGGCCGCGCCAGGGGCGGTTCACGACGCGGAAGACCTCGCGGATTATTTGCTGGGCCGAGATATTGCCGGCGCGGGTTACCGAGCGGGTGTATTGGTTTTCCACCTCCGCCCGGCCTTCCTCCAGTTGCAAGACGCACAGGTACACCCCGTGCAGAATGTCCAGCGGCTCGAAGCCGGTCACCACGATGGGCACGCGATAGCGCTGGGCCAGGGGCGGATATTCGCTGGTGCCCATGACGGTGCACACATGCCCCGCCGCCAGAAAACCTTGCACGCGGTTGTTGGGCGAGGACAGAATAGCCTGCATGGCCGGCGGGACCAGAACGTGGGCCGCCACGATAGAAAAATTGCTCAGGCCCAGGCGGTGCGCCTGATAGACCGCCATTGCCGTGGCAGGCGCGGTCGTTTCGAAACCCACCGCGAAAAACACCACCTGACGCTCGGGATGGCGCTGGGCGAAGCGCACGGCATCCAGCGGCGAATAGACGATGCGGATGTCCCCGCCCGCTGCCTTGACCGTCAACAGGTCCTGGCGGGTTCCCGGAACGCGGAGCATGTCGCCGAAAGAACAGAAGGTCACGTCCGGGCGGGCGGCCAGGGCGATGGCCTGGTCGATCAACCCAACCGGGGTGACGCAGACGGGACAACCCGGCCCGTGGATCAGGGTGATGCCTTGGGGCAGCAGCTCATCCAGGCCGAATTTGACGATGGCGTGAGTCTGGCCGCCGCACACTTCCATGAGGGTCCAGGGCCGGGTGGTGATCCGGGCAATGGCCTGGGCCAGCGGGTGGGCGGTTTGTGCTTCGCGGTATTCGTCCACAAACTTCATGGCGTTCCGCCCTCCAGCTCTTGCAGCTCGGCCATCTGTTTCAGGTAGTCAAAAACGCGCACCGCTTCCTGTTCATCCAGTTTGCTGATGGCGAAGCCGACGTGGACGATGACGTAATCGCCGACCCGGGCCTCGGGCACGAAGGCCAGATTAACCTCTTTGCAGATGCCGCCGAAATTGACCTTGCCGGTGCGCTCGAGCTGCTCCCCCGAGCTGCTGAGGATTTTTCCCGGAACGGCAAGGCACATGGCTTACTCCTCGGCGCAGAGGTCGGCGGCAGCCAGGATTTGCCCCAGGGCGATGCTGCCGTCGTTGGGTGGAAAGTGGCGGTGCCAGTAAACCTGGTGGCCCGCCTTCCGCAACCCGCCGACCGCGTGTTCCACAAGATAAGCATTCTGGAAACAGCCGCCGGTCAAGACCACCTTTTCTACCCCAACCCGGTGTGCGACTTCGATAATAATGGCGACCAGGGTGTTGTGGAACCGGGCGGCGATTAATCCCAGCGGAACTCCGATCCTCGTATCATTCAAGATGTCATACACCAGCGGCGCCCAATCGACGATGCCCTGGCCCGTGAAATCAAAGGGATAGGCTTCGTCCGTCTGAATTCCGTCCAGGGCGAATTCCAGTTCCATGGCGGCCTGGCCTTCGAAATGGGCGCGTTGGCGCAGGCCGACGAGGGAAGCCACGGCATCGAACAGGCGGCCGGCACTGGAGGTGGCCGGCGTGTGCAGGCCGCGCGCCAACATCGTTTGCAAAACGCGCAATTCTTGTTTCGAAAATTCCCGGAGGATTCGTTCCCGGCCAGTGAACAGCGCGTCTCCGAACAGCGCGTAAAGCAACCCCAGGGCGGAGCGGCGCGGCTGGCGAATTGCTTGCTCGCCGCCGGGAAGGGGGAAGGTTCGCAAATAGGCCAGCCGCAGAAATCCCACGTCTTCCTCACTCGGCTCGCCGTGTGCAATCTCCGGTAATCGACGCCCCCGGCTCGCCGGCACGCGCAGGAATTCGCCGCCCCAGATGGTGCCGTCCAGGCCATAGCCGGTACCATCCCAGACTACCCCAAGGACAGGGCCAGTCACTTCATTCTCCGCCATGCACGCCCGCACGTGGGCCAAGTGATGCTGGACGCGATGGATCGGCAAGCCGGATTTCTCGGCAAAGCGCGTGGACAGATAATCCGGATGGGCATCGCAGGCCACCGCCAGCGGTTGCACGTGGTAGAGGCGGACCGGATCGGCCACGGCCTTCTGAAAGGCTTCATAAGCCGGCGCGCTGTCCAGGTCGCCCAGGTGCTGGGTGACGTAAATCTGCCGGCCTATCGCAAGGGCCACGGTATTCTTGAGATGGCCGCCGACGGCCAGCAGCGGCGGCAACAGCTGCGGCACCGTCAGCGGCACCGGTGCATAGCCGCGGGCGCGACGCAGCATCAACGGCCTGTTCAGCACCACCCGCACCACCGAATCGTCCACGTGCCGGACAATGGGCCGATCGTGCACCAGGAAAAGATCGGCGATTCCGCGCAGCCGCTCAAGCGCTTCGCCCTCGTCGATGCAGATGGGCTCGTCGGAACGGTTGCCGCTGGTGGCCACGACGGGGACCTGCAATTCCGCCAGCAGCAGATGATGCAGGGGGGTGTAGGGCAGCAGAACGCCAAGGTAGGGATTTCCCGGCGCCACCGCCGGGGCCGCCGCCCCGGCTGCCTTTCGCCGCACCAGAACGATCGGGGCTTCCGCTGACCGCAGCAGGTCCTGTTCTTCCGGCGAAACTTGACAATGAGCTTTCACCCAAGCCAGATCGGGAGCCATCAGGGCGAGGGGTTTTTCTTCCCGGTTTTTTCGGTGCCGCAGCCGCCGAACCGCGGCCTCGTCCCGGGCATGGACGAACAAATGAAAGCCGCCCAACCCTTTGACGGCCACCACAGCGCCCTGGCGAATGGCCTTAGCCGCCGCCTGCAGGGCGTCGTCATGAGTGGTCAGGACCTGTCCGTCCGGGTCCCACAACGCGAGATGGGGGCCACAGCGGGGACAGGCGTTGGGCTGGGCATGAAAGCGGCGATCGGCGGGGTTGTCGTATTCCGCCTGGCACTCGGCACACATCACAAAGCGGTTCATCGTCGTGTTGGCCCGGTCGTAGGGCAGGGCCTCGAGGATGGAAAACCGCGGGCCGCAGTGGGTACAATTGGTAAAAGGATACCGGTAGCGGCGGTTGGCCACAGCGCCGATGTCGCGCAGGCAATCGGCACAAACGGCCAGGTCGGGAAGGATCAGGGCCGTCGGTGGCCCGGCCGCGTCGCTTTCGCGCACGGCGAAAGTCCGGCCACCGACCAGCGACTGGAATGATTGCTCGATTTCTTGCAGGACGCAATGCTCCGGCTTGTCGGCCTGAAGACGGCGGACAAATTCGTCCAGCACTGCGGGCGGCCCCTCCACCTCGATGGCCACTCCTTGACCCGTGTTGCCCACCCAGCCGGTCAATTGCAAGGCCCTGGCCAGGCGGTAGACAAACGGCCGGAATCCCACCCCTTGAACCATGCCGCGCAGGTCAAGACGCAGGCGACAAATCTCGGCTGAGGAAGGTGGCGTCAAGATTTCCGCCCTGAAATTCATAGGAGTTGGACAAGGAATTGTAACCGGTTTCTTCCGTAGCCCCAAGATGGACTTCCCTCCCCAGGGACTTTCATTCAGCCGACAACGCTGACATGCCCTACCGATAAATTATGGAAGGCAACTGATCGGGGACTTTCTCAACCACCTGTTCCACTCATTATGGCAAAAAAATGGGGCATGGTTCAGAAGGGGGTAACAACCCTGTGACTCTCCCGTACCGATCAATTCCACAAGGTCCCTGCCGGCGGCGTAGGGCCGGTCGTTGACGTACTGCGCCAGCAGGAAATCTTTCCTCGGACCATGCCCACGGAGTCCACGTCGAGCAGCAGACAGACCGTACACCGCTCGGCATCGGCCTCGGGGTAGTAGACGTGGGCCTCTTGCCGAAGCTCGTGACGGCACACGGAATGTTCCTACTACCTCCGGCCCTGATCGGTCTGGCCGGCCAACACCAGGCCGCGCTGTTCGGCGGGGGTGAGGGTGGAGAAGAGGGCGGCGGCCTGGGCCTCGCGCAACCAGCGGCCGGCCGTCTGCGGCTGGGCCAGGCGCTGCCATACGGCATACAGATACCAGCACGGCCGGGCCTCGTCGGGTGCCAGGTCGTGGGCCTGCGTCAGCTCGGTGGCAGCCTTGCACAACAGACCTTCCGCCGGTAGCGCTCCTTGCGGGTCGTCCAGCTCGGTCCGGCAACAGGCCAGCAAGTACAGCCCAATGCCCCGGTGCAAATACTCGGCATAGCGATCGCCGGTTTTTTCCGCCACTTCCAGGAGCCGGCCGTGACAGTGAATCCAACGGCGGCGGTTGCTCGCGCCGGCCTCCGCAGCGTCGGCCACGTACTTTTCGTATTCCACGCCCGCCTCGGCAAACCGCTGCAACCGCCACAGCAGTTCCGCATACTGAATCCGCACGGCAACCTGCTCGGGATGATAGGCCAGGTACTGGGCCAGATGGGCGGCGGCGGACGCCTCGTCGCCGTTTTCCAGGTGGGCGGCGGCCAGGCTCAGGTGATTGCGGCTGCCCTGGGGAGCCAGCGCCAGGCTGTGTTCATAATAGGGGATGGCCTGGTTCGGCTGGCCCTGGCGCATTGCCTCTTGACCCTGGTGCCACAACCAATCCGCCGGATCGGGTTCCGCATCCAGGTGCACGGCCACCACGGAATGGCACCCCAGACAGGCCAACCAACCGACCACCCAGCCATGGCGCAGCCTCATCGCCGGCCCTCAATGATGTGGGAGGGGAGAGCATGAAGAGTGTGAGCGCGGTGAAACTAATTCTCTTTCCTGTATCGCCTGTTGGAGGATTCCGTTTGAATCAAAGAAAATGATTGAAGGGACGGAAGGCGTGTGAGGGCGGGAAAGTGAGCGCGTAGGAACCTAGGAGGCATGGGAGAGTAAGAGAGGGGCAGCATCAATAATTCACCGAAGTACATCGATTGGGCTTGCTTGCCGAATGGGAGCTCTTGGTAAAATAACATTGGTTTTCCCGCTTCAGCAAGGAGAAGAAAATGTCCTCGTTCCTTCCTCTTACCGAGTTGCAGGCCAGGTTGCCGGAGATTCTCGGCCAGATGCTTCCCGGGCAGAAATTGTTCGTGACCGGGGTGGATGGCCACAATCGTTGGCACGCTGGTCAAAGACCCGCCGCCGCAAAGGACGCCCCGCCAACCTGGAAGTGCGGCGGGCAAATTGGTCATTGTGGCTGAGGATGACGAACATCTTAACGACTTCGCCGAGTACCTGGAATGAACCTGCTTCTTCAAGGAAAACCCATGACCTTGGCGAACCTCCCTCACCTCGAACGTGCGTTCAGCTTCGCGGAATTGTGCCAACTTGCTTACAACCCTCCCGCCGAAGAGGGGACCCATCACGGATTGCAATTGGAACCGTTCCGCTATCAGACGAGCCTGGACGGGGCTCTGCTCGGACTGTCCGGATTCGTGGCTTCCACGGCGGAGGATGTGGTCCTGGTTTTTTGCGGCTCCAAGATGTTTTCCGAAGAACCGATCACAGGGCTGGCCAACTGGATCATCAACCTGGCGGCCACGCAAGTTGCCGAGTATGGCGGCCGGGTCCATCGCGGGTTTGCTGTGGCCATCGCGAAGATCTGGGACGATGTTTTCCGGCGCGTGACCGCCCGCCGCACGCGCCCGGAGCAAAACCTGTGGCTCACCGGCCATAGCCTGGGGGGCGCCCTGGCTACCCTGGCGGCCTGCCGTTTCGCCAAAGCCCAACACGCCGTGACCATGGTGTACACATTCGGCTCGCCCCGCGTCGGCGACCGCACCTTCGCCGATCACTATGTTCTGCCGCACTTTCGCTTCGAATACCGCAACGACCTGGTGGCCTTCCTGTGCCCGCCGCCGGACGACCTGGCCCCGTGGGTGCAAACCCTGCTCCTGCCCCTCTTGGAGGAAAAGTTCCACCTCACCCTGGACGAAAGCCTGTTCAACTATCGGCACGTGGGCCAATGTCAGTTTCTCGACTGGGACGGCCGGCTGCGGAACGAAGCGCCCGATATCATCGCCGAGCGCTTGCCGCACTTCCGGGAGGCCTTGACGGATCACCAGATCGGCAATTACATGGCGGCGCTGGGGGAATTGAAAGGATAGAGGTGGTTTGGAAGGAAGTTGACTATATTGGGTCTGCTTGACGCAGCGGCTGGACGCCGCGGAAATCACCCGGCTCTTTCAGACGACCCGG
>CAZFGM010000130.1:10150-13624 GCA_964518515.1 uncultured Alcaligenaceae bacterium
CTTGACGCAGCGGCTGGACGCCGCGGAAATCACCCGGCTCTTTCAGACGACCCGGCAAACCTTGGTGGATTGGGTCCAGCGCTTGCGTGCCGAGGCGGGGGACGACTTTCCCGAAAAGGTCACCGCGTTCCGCCCCGGCATGGCGGTTCATGGCCGCTTCGGCAAGCCCTGTCCGGTGTGCGGCGCTTCGGTGCAGCGGATTCGCTATGCCGACAACGAAACCAATTACTGTCCCCGCTGCCAGACCGGCGGCACCATCCTCGCCGACCGGTCGCTGTCCCGATTGCTGAAAGACGACTGGCCGCGGTCGATCGAGGAGTTGGAGGAAAAAGCGTAACTGGGGCCATTGCTCCATTCTTCATTTCCAAATCTCGGCCACCAGCGCCTCGGACGGAACCCCCGCGGCGTGCAAGATCCGTCGCGACAGGATTTCATGCGTGCACGGCCGGCACAGGCGAACCTGCCCTTCGATGAGCGACCCTTCATCCGGTTGAAAGGAAAAAGTCAAGATTCCCAGGGGCGTGGAATACAGGTCGCGGTGAGCGGTTTCCCGGATGCCGCATTGGGCGCATTTTGAATCCACTTGCATTTGACTTGGCATGGCAGACCCTCAGGTGATGTGTGGAAAAGACAACGGGATATGGGACGAGGTTATTATAGGCCTGACATGCGAAATCTGCGACCTGTTTTTTTTGTTTTCGTTATGCCCCCATGCTTTCCCCTCCGCGCGGGCTGCTCCCGCCTCGGCCGGTCCCAGGCGGTGTCCGTCGGGCCACATTTTCTGTTCCCAGATTGAATACAAAATGGATCACCATGATAACAAGATTTCTACCAGCCATTTTTAATCTTCACCAATAAGCCGTTATATACCTGGAAGTTATGGAAAATGTTATTTGTTTCCAAGGCGGCATCCCTTTTGCTAAAGGAGATCTAAAGTCAAAGATACCTTTACCAAACCAAACCAATAAGGAAGCCATGAAAACATCCAGAGTTTGCTTGGTAGGTGTGGGATTTTTCCTTGGGGCTTTGTCCACGGCCTGGGCCGACCCGCGGCCGCCGGAGCTCGGCGTCGGGGCCATACAGGTGACCCATCGCAACGTCGAAGGGAGTATCAATCGTCCGGGGTACGTCCGCAGCGTAGCGTTCGTGACGGTGCAAATCTATTGCGGCGGAACCTACGGCGGCACGTATCCCGCCGGGCGAACCGTGGTGGTGGAAATGCAGGAAGCCGGCAAAAACGCGGTGACGGTGTATCAGGCCACTTTGCCCGCCATCCGCTCAAGCCAATCGTATTCTTTCACGGTGCGCTTGCCCGGACCTTTGACGCGAGCGACGACTATGCGGGTTCGCCTTACCCCGGCCGATGCCAACCCCGCCAATGACGTGGCCGCCCGCACCTTTAACCCGCCCGCGCGCAATACCCTGACGCAAAAAGCGAACTTCCCGTTTACCGGAAAGCTCCGGCGGTGAAAGGCGGAGAAGGCATTCGCCAATCACACCGTTTAGCGGGGAGCCGAAGGCGACCGTGGGTCAAGCGGTCGCCTTCGGCTCCCCGCTAAACGGAATTTTTTTAACCACCATCACATGGCGCCTGCCTTGGTTTCCCCACGTCCTGAATTCTCCCATTTTCCGCGGTCCCACGATCACCCGACCCCCGTTTCGTCTTGACACGCGTTTTGCCCTTGGCTATGCACTGCCCTCCCTGTTTACCTGCCATCAGGCAAACACTCCCGAGGGACCACCCATGAAGGGGATGGACGGCGTCACCATTCGCGGCGGACCGCCAGCGTGGGGCAAAGCCCTGGGCATCCTGGCTTTGCTGGCGCTGGCGGCCTGGGCGCTGCCCGGCCGGGCGCAGAGCCCCGGCGACATCGTCACCGACGTCATTCCCCTCGGCAACAAGTCCATTCCGTCCGATAAGATTCTGCGCTACGTCAAGACCCGGCCCGGCAGCGTGTTCAGCTACACCACCCTGCACGAGGACGCTACCCGCCTGATCGAAACGGGCCTGTTTCGCAACGTCAAGCCTTACCCGGAAAGGATCCACGATGACAAGACCGGCGAAAGCCGGCTCGTCGTCTATATCCAGATACAAGAATTTCCCACCCTCGTGCAAGAAGTCATCTACAAGAACGCCCATCACATTGGCACGAAAGAACTGGATGAGATGACGCGCATCCGCCGGGGCATGCCCCTGGACCCGGCGCTCAATCGCCGGGCCTGCTTCGAGATCCAGGATTATCTCAAAAAGAAAGGCCGCTACTTCGCCAGCGTGATCCTCGAAGAAGGCGACAAGGTGGGCGATAGCCGGGTGATCTTCAACATCACCGAAGGCCCGGTGGTGCACGTCAGGTCGATCAACTTCACCGGCCATGACAAGTTGGCCAGCGCCCCGCGCTTGCGCACCCAGGTCGAAAGTTCCCGGCCGTTTCTCTATCTCATCGGCGGCGTCTTCAACCCCCTCATGGCCGATGAAGACGTCCGCAAGCTCGTGGATTACTACCGGCACAACGGCTACCTGAGCGTGTTCGTCACCCGCGAAATGAAGTTCAGCGACGATTTCCAGTGGGTCGATCTATCTATCACATTCACGAGGGCCAGCAATATCGCATCGGCGGCATTTCCGTGGAAGGGCCCAAACAACTCGACCGCGAGCAGGTGCAGAGCATCCTCCGCGCCCGCGCCGGCGAAAATTACAACCAGGGCATCGTCAACGCCGACGTCCGCAGCATCACCGACCTGTACGGCTGGCGCGGCTTTCCGGTGGTGGTGCTGCCGGAAACCTGGGAAATCCAGCCCGGCGTCGTCCGCGTGCAATACCAGGTGCAGGAGAGCCGGCCCTTCAAGGTCGGCCAGGTCATCATCGTCGGCAACGAGGTGACCCAGGACCGCGTCATTCGCCGGGTGCTGGACATTCATCCCGGCCAGATTCTGCAATTTCCCGAGATTCGCCGGGCCGAGAACAACCTGGCCCGCCTCGGACTGTTCGACATCAACCCCGAGATGGGCATCCGTCCCACGATCACCGTGCTCGACGGCCCGCCCGGCAGCGACCACAAGGACATCCTCGTCCAGGTCAAGGAAGCCCGCACCGGCAGCCTGCTGCTGGGCGGCGGCCTGAACTCGGATAACGGCTTCTTCGGCAGCATCGTCCTGAACGAAAAGAATTTCGACATCCTGCGTTTTCCCACCAGCTGGGACGAGCTGCTCGAAGGCCGGGCCTTCCGCGGCGCCGGCCAGGAATTTCGCGTCGAGGCCGTGCCCGGCAACCAGCTGCAACGCTACAGCGTCACCTTCCGCGAGCCGTTCCTGTTCGATCGGCCGTACAGCATGACGTTGGGCGGTTACTACTGGGACCGGGTGTTTTTGGAATACACCGAAGGACGGACCGGCGCCCGCGCCACCTTCGGCCATTACCTGACCCGGTCGTTGGGCGTCTCGGTGGGGGCGCGCGTCGAGAACATTCAGGTATCG
>CAZFGM010000131.1:0-13578 GCA_964518515.1 uncultured Alcaligenaceae bacterium
CGATCTCTATTCATCCGTACGGTTGCGGCTTTGCCGCGCCGTGTGATCCGTGGTTAGTAGGTTTGGTGGGCAACACGTTTTGGGATTATTTCACAGCGATTTTTACCAGGCCCGGGCCTCCCTCCGCACCCTCCACTTCCAACGTGCGCTCGACGAAGTGCCGGATGACCCCGGCATTGGTCAGCAGGTGGGACGTGACGCGGGCCACGGGATACTGCGACGAACCCGAAGCCACCGCCAGCGGCAACAACAGCTGATCGCCGCTGTATTCATCGACGCCGCCGGTCTCCAGGAAAGCCAGGGCCTGACCCACCGCCTCGTCGGCCACGCGCTCGGCCGGCTTTCCCCTTTCGCCGAGACCGAAAAACAACGTCGGTGCCGGCGTGGTGGGCAGCACCAGCGCCAGCACCGAGCCCGGCCCGCCGGTCCAAGTTTCTTCGGTGATGTCAACGTCCAGGCCGCGCTGACCCAGCCGCCGCGCCGCCCGGCCGGCCTGGCGGCGGGCGATGTGCTCGGGCAGGCCGGCCACCGCGCTGAACCCCGTCACCCGCGTCACTGGTTCGGCCCGGGAAAAGTGGAATCCGCGCAACGAGCAAGGTTCGATCCGGGCCTGGAGCAGGCCGCCGCCGCGCGGATAAAACCCGGGGCGAATCATGCGCAGGTGGATGGACAGGCCCACGAAGGCCAGGTAGCTCTTCCAGGTAGTTTCCAGAAAATGAAAGCACGGGCTGGCCCGCACGTGGGTTCCACCCTCGATGGTCACATCGCTGGGGCCGCCGGCCAGGGCCAACGGCAAATAGATGGTATGGAGCACCAGGCCCGTGGCTCCGGCCGTGCCGATGGCGAAATGGTATTGTCCCGGAACTACCCGGCCGGGCGTGAACACCAGGTCGGTGCTGCCGCGACTGGCGCCTTTGACCTCGGCCTGGCCGATTTGCGCCGCCGCGCGCACGCTCATCAGGTGCTGCGGCTGCAAGCCCGGCGCTTTCCGCCCCGCCCGCACGTGCCGCAGATGAAATCCCTTGCCGGTGATCAGGGCCAGGGCCAGGCTGGTACGCAGTATCTGCCCCCCGCCTTCGCCCTGCCCGCCGTCCAGTTCGATCATGGCTTTGGCGATCTCCGTTCACTCCGCTTCCTGGTCAACAATCTGGTCGGCGCTGGGGCCGGATGCGGCGGAACTGGGCCCACCCGGCTCAAGACGGAACGGGAGCAAACTCCAGTCCAAGCTCAAGGAACTCGACGGCGCCAAGGTTCCCCGGGTTCAGGCGGACGTCCAGTTCTGGACCGACATTCGACTACTCCTCGACGGAGCCGACCTCGGCGAGCAAAGGATCATCCTCCGGCACTTCGTCCAATTACTGGAACTGAAGGTGGCCGACCCAACGGCCAAGCACGGCCCCAACTTCCTGCGGCTCGTCCTTGAGGTCGGTCCCCTGGACTTCGGTGAAGGCAGAAGCGGCCACGACCCGGCCCCGGAAACCCCGGAGACCGGGTCGTGTTAACCAAAAATTGCTTGCCTCGCCAAATTGGTGATAAAGCTCCCCGAGTAGGGGCCGAACTTCCCCAAGAATCCCTAGGAATTTCCCCCCAGGCCGGCGAGGCGCTGCAAAAAGCGGTGCAAAAAGACCCGGTTTTGGCCCGGCTCGTCGCCCTGTGGCCCACCCTGCCCGAGGCGACCCGCAGGAAAATCGCGGTGCTGGTGGAGGCGGGCTGCGGGGATGCCTCTGGAAACGAATAGGCCGCCTCAAGGCGCGTTCTGGCCCCCGGAGGAAAGGCTGACAGCCAAAAAAACGCAAACTCAAGCCAGCAAGGACTTCCGCCGACCAACGGGCCGATTCCTCGCCAAAATTACCGCTGGCACGTTGTTGCCTTTTGTTGCCTTTTGTTGCCCCATAAGCAGCATCAAAAGACCGGCCAGACGCTGATCCTTTTTGATACTTTTTGTTCCCTTGCAAGCGGCGTCAATGGACCGGCCAGGCCCGAGGTTTCGATAGGTCAAAATCCGCGCATAGGCTTGGTCTGGCTCACCTTCGATCTGATCCCAGGGTTTACCAGGGGAATTTTTCTTTTTGTTCCAAAACCTCAGTCAGCTTCCCAGTGCCCACCGACGGGCCAATGCTGGTTGTCCCGCCCGGGTTTTTTCTTGCAATTCCTTTCTCGCCCCGCGACAATCCCAACCATCGGGACGGCCGGCTGATCCCCGGCCCGGCTTGCCCGGTCCCTTGCGGCAGCTCCCGCGCGAGGATCGGGCAGGCGAAGCCCGAGAGGGAGCGAAACATGCCGGTCCAAATTACTTGCCCCACTTGTCAGACAAAACTCGGCGTGTCGCCGGACCACAAGCCCCCTTCCAAAGTAAAGTGTCCGAAGTGCGGACAGGTCATCGACGTTTCGCAAGTAACAATTCCCCCGCCCGTACCAACACCGGGGGCGCCTACTCAGGTGGAACCGTCGAACGTCCCAAGGTCGATAATTCCGCCCTGGTTCAACCCTAACCTTCTTTTGGCCGGTTTTATTGCCGTGGCTCTTCTTTCTTTGGCCCTGCCCATTTTTCTGAGGCAATACGTCCTGGGCCTTATCCTCGCCAGCGTTGGTCTGCTGGGAAGCATCGCTGGTTGCATGGTGCTTTACCTCAAGAAGGAAAAAGGCGTTGGAACCCATCTGGTGGGATTGGCCGTATGCGGCGCCGCCTTACTCCTGTCGATCAATGCACTCCTTCTCAAAAGCAATGTGGAAAAGAACGAAGAGTTACAAGGCAAGAATGAAAAAACCGCAGCGCAAGCGAAGGCCGACCTGGAAGAAGCCAAAAAGAAACTGGCGAAGGCCGAAGATGCACCCCGACAAGCCGCCGAGTTGCTGAAGAAAGCAGAGGAAGCCCCAAAAAAAGCCGAAGAATTTTTCAAGCTGACCAAGGACGCCCAGGACAAGGCCGAAGCCGCGGAGAAAAAGACGGCAGAACTTTTGGGGAAAGTCGAAGAACTGGACAGGAAAATCGAACTTGACCGGAAGAAGCTCGCCCTGGACAGGAACAAGATTGAAGAGGCACAGAACAAGCTCAGGGAATTTCAAAAAATACTTGATGAAGAGCGGAAAGATGCCGCGGAAAAAAAACAGGAATTGGTTGATTTGCAGAAGAAAATAGACGGTGACCTAAAGAAGGCAGACCAGAAGTTCAAAGAAGCGCAGGACTTGTTCAAAAAAGTCGAAAATGCCCTGAAAGGCGCTGTCCTGAATCTGAAATCGAAAAAGCCAGAGGATCGAATCAAAGCGGCCCGCAGTTTTGCCAAACTCGCCGGGCTTCCGTTGCCCGAAGAAACCGACACAGGGCTTTGTGAACTTGTCGCCAACGATCCCGTTCCCAAGGTAAGGGAAGAAGCAATCAACGCCCTGGAAAAACTCCGGCCGGACCTTTATCCGCACATTGTTACCCTTTCTCTTCCTGACCCTGGAATGAACGTTCACGTCAAGGCCATTTACGATTTGGGATTTTTGGGGAAGAAAGCGCGTGCTGCTGCCCCTTTTGTTCAGAAAGAACTCTCTTCGTTCAAAAAAGTTTTCGAAAAAAAACCTTTAGGTGGTGACCCAGGGATTATTATTTCCTTAGAAACCTTGGCAAAAATAGGTCCCAATGATCCTGGAATGGTTCAAACCATCGGTCAATTTTCCCGTTATGTACTTAACGACCAAGACCAATCCGAATTCATTAGGTTAGCAAGTTTCCGCTTGATGGCTTTAATTGTGGAGGCCGACGAAAAAATGACAAAGCAGGTCTTTCCATTCTTCTTGGCCGGCCTTCGCGACAAGAGCGATAATGTTAGAATTCGGGTTATTAATGCGCTCGAAAAATTCGGACCGGAGGCCAAGGAAGCGGTCCCACAGCTGAGAAACCTAAGATTCAACCAGAATGCTCAGATTCGCGAGGCCGTCATGCAAGCCCTGAAGAAAATCGAAAAGGAATAAGCAAACAAAAGGCGAACTCCGCGCGGGAATAGTGCCATGCGATTCCGGCCGTCCCATTTCAGCCGTGCAATCCAAGTCAAGAATCTTGACACCCGCCGCCGGCCCCGGCATACTACCCGCATGGCAATCGTTGAGTTGACGCCCGAGGCCGCCCAGCAAGCCGAACGGTTGCCGAAGGCGATTCACCCAGCGCGTGCTGGCCCTGGTCAAGCGCTTGGAAAACTGGCCGGAAGTTAGTGGGGTCAAACACCTGTCGGGGGACCTGGCCGGTTGGTGCCGGCTCCGCACGGGTGATTATCGTGTTCGGTTTCGCGTTCAGGGCGACAAGATCATCGTGGACAAGATCGGACACCGGAGAGATTTCTATGAGGACTAAAACCCCGGCCCGGGCCCGCAACGGCCGGCCGAACGGGGCGGTCCCGCTGTACCGCACGGTGAACGGCAAGCGCATGGTGCTGCTCGACGAGAGCGAGTACGAGCGCCTCCGCCTCCGCCAGGCCGATGAATGGAAACCGCTCTTGCCCGAACCGAACGCCGATTATTGTGGCGTTCGTGTGGTGGTTTACTTTGCCTTCGCCTAATTTGACGGCCCGTTTTTTTTCCCGAAGGTCCCTCGCGGAGTTCACCATGAATGCCTTAAACACTCGCTTTCTTTTTACAGTTTTTTTCGGGGTTCTTTTGCTGTTTTTCGCAGAAAGTACCCAAACCAAAACACAAGAGCCGGCAAAAAAGCCTACTTTCTCCCACGTGAACAAGGTGATTAAGAATGCCAATTCCTGGTTGGCAAAAAACCAGAAACCGGACGGAAGTTGGGCCACTGGAATGGGGGAAAACAAATATGCCCAGGTGGTGACTACTTCATTCGCCGGACTCGCACTCTTGGCGTCTGGCAAGGAATACTACCAGCATGTACACAAGGCCGCCAACTTCGTGGCCATGAACACCTTGAAAGACACTAGCCGGGTTCGCCTCCCAGAAAACTTGGACCAGAGCAATTGGAAGTATTCGATTGGGGGATTGTTTCTTGTGGAGTATTACGCCGGTTTGAAAAAGAATCCGAAGCCGAACACGGCTCTCATTTGGCAAACTGGGCAAACTTTGGAAAAGATGGTGAAGGAAAGCATCGAACGTATGGAAGATTCCGGGGGATGGGGCCATACTCCTCGCGTGAAAAATCCTTTGGGTTACGTCGAGTTAGAGGTGGTTTCAAACTGGATGTTGGCTTTTTTTGGGGCCGCTGAACGATGCGGAATTAATGTTCCCAGCTATGAAAAAGCGTTTGCATTTATTGAAAATTGCTGCAACCCGAACAGTGGGGACGTGGGCTACAGTCCTCGAAAAGGGCAGAAGGGGTTTGGGTGTCCTTGCCGAACAGGAGGGGCCATTTTTGGCTTTGCAATTCTGGGAAAGGATCAAAGCGCCCTCTATCCATTGATGATAACTGCCTGGAAATCTTCGATGAAAAACTCAAACGAGGGACATGGCTCCCTTGCCATCGGCTATCTGGGAAGCGCCTTGGGTGCTCGGCAAGTTGGGGATTGGGACAAGTTCAAGGAACTGTTTTTTGAACAGATTCTAAATCACGTGGAAAAGGACGGCACGATCAAGACTATTTTAGGCAAGTCCCCTCAGGCGCAAGCGAACGCAGACAAACAGGTGGGGCCTGCTTACACCTCCGCCATTTATTCCCTCATTCTTCAATTGGAGAAAAACAACCTGAGCTTCCTTGGTAAGCAATTCGACAGTTCGGAGAGATCAAAGGGATCGGATATTCTTCGGGAAACGATGGTCCGCTTGGTTAACGAGTTTCGGGAAAAGGAAAAGGTGGGGAATCTTACTTCAAATGAAGATCTTATGAACCTAGCCCAAGACCAGGCTGCAATAATGGCGCGCAGGGACCGTTTCGGGGACAGTGACAAAGACGGGCATGTTATCGACGGCAAGAAACCGAAGGATCGCTTGGGGGAGGATGCAGCGTAGAATGTGGGATATGTCATGCGGGCTAAAGCCCCATTCTCACTTCAACTCTCCTTGTGGAAAGGAAACACCCTCAAAAGAAAAATCCTTCTTTCTCCCGATTGGGCAACAACCGGGGTCGGTGCCGCACAATCCCTTTCGGGTCGTTGGTTTTTCTGCCAAATCTATGCCAAGAAGGGTAGCGTGTTGCCGGCCCTCGTGGTTAGGCAGGCAAGGGCCAAGGAAAAAATGAAAGCGGACCCCCCTCCCCAAAAGGAATTGGTCGCATCCAAGTTCAAAATTGAAAACCGCACCAAAGACAAGGTTTTTATTCGGCTCCGGGAATTTAATCAAAGTTTGGAGATACAGCCCAAAAGTTCAATCAACATAGGTGCGCTGAGCAAAGGGGGAACACTGGAAATTGAAATTCTCCATGCAGACAAGTCTATTAGACCCACTCCTGCCACACTAAAAAGCAATCGCAAACACGTCATCGTGGATAAAGAAGGCAAAGGAATGTATTCCCTGGAAGAGGTTAAAGAATAATATTCTACTATCGGGACGGTGCCCCAAGCGGCCGCGCGGGGTGCCAAGCGGACCGGGGACCGCCGCGGGCAGCACCTACCCCACGGCGCCCCCGGACCGGCCCGCCGAAAGTAGGTGCATCATGTCACGGACCAATTCCCATGCTCGCGCGAACCGTCAAGCGCGCGTCTACACGACTCCCGAAGGGAACCGCCTCAACAGCCCGGCCATTCGCAAACGGTTCAAAGTGCCGCGCGCGACTTGGAAAAAACGTGCGGATGCTGCGGGACTGACATCGGAACCGATGCCGTTCAGCTACCCGATTCGATCCAAAAAATGGAGAGGCCCGCGCATAGCTCGCAGGGAAGAAGCGACGTGGCTGGAGACCGAGGTCCGAGCGGCCCTTGCACCGAAGAAGTTCCCGCTTACCGTTGAGGAGGGAGTCTGGCTGAACCCCCACACGTTCCAACCGAAGAACAGTGAGGACCATTTTTACACGGAGCGAGGCATCCGTGACCATTCTTCACTGGCGGCCCGCGCTGGGCGCACCGCTCGCAGACCGTCACGGTCCCGTCTACTCGGAAAAGCAATCGGCACGCTGAAAGTGACATCCCCCTACCATTCCAAGCGAAGGATCTTGGTTTACGCGTCGAAAGACGTGAACCTTATGGACCGAGCCGCAGCGACGGCGCCGAAGGACTACCGTGCGCAGACTCCGGGGTATCTGACGCGCCGGCAGCTGAAAGAGAAGTTTGGCGTAAGCGATAATTTCCCGACCTATTGGAACAAGCACCCGAGCCGAATGCGGAATGATGGAGAGCCTGCCCTACGCAGTACGAAGGAACCGTATGTCGTGGGCGGCCGTGGCGGGACAGGGGAAATCATCGTCTATTGCGAGGAGGACGCATCGAACATCTTTGCCGGCAAAGAAACCCATCCGCTTTACTTGGGAACCGGGAGACCGAAAAACGCCACAATGTCGAAAAAAACACGCGACCAAAAGGCGGTGGATTTCCTGCGCGAACTGCTGACGCGAAACGGGCCAATGCTAGTGTCTGAAATCCGGTCTCTGGCTGCGGCAAAGGGAATCAACCCCGCCATACCACGGAACCGGCAAACGGCCCTGGACAGAGCGAAGAAAAAGTTGCGAGTGAAGAGCCGACGAAAGTTTGGGCCGCCAGGCGGTTCACCTGTCTACTGGTATCTTCCAAACCAAACGCCTCCGAAGGTTATCTTCCCAAGGCCGGCCAGCGAAGCGAAGGGCCAAGCCCGCGGGTCGGCAAACGGACAGACTTCCGAAAGGGAAACGCAACGCCAACATGCGGCCCCTGAACCAGGAAGAAAGCGCCGGGGGCCCCTGGCAAGTGGGCACACACAAGAAATCTACGCCGCTTGCTACGACGGCATTGCGGCCGGGAAAAGTCTCAAGAGGTTGGCCCGTGAGTTGGCCGAGCGCTTTTCCGCGCCGGATTATTCGCCCCCCAAAACCCCACAAGACGTTTCGTGCTATGCCCGTCGCCATGCGCGCAAAAACGGAAAACCGTGGCCGATTTCACGGCAAACGGAATAAGGCGAAAAAACCAAAAATTCCTAGAAAAATGGGGGGTAGGCAAGTTTATTCCGAACTTGCCTACCCCCAACCTGTCTAATTGCGCCGAATAGGCGCCGTTCTTTTTGCGGCTACTCTGGCCGCATGATTTCTACATCATCTGAAATCCTGATAGGAAAATCGCCCGAACCGCTGTTGCTGACGCCGCTATTGCTTACGTCGCGACAAGCGGCGAAGGCACTGGCCATCTCCGAGCGCACGCTATGGGGCCTGACCGCCCCCCGTGGCCCAATCCCCGTTGTGCCCATCGGCCGGGCCATCCGATACGCGCTCGAGGACTTGCGCGATTTCGTTGCCCGCAAGCGTGTGGCCAGCCCATTCCCTGAACCAGCCGTCGTGCAGCTGGCCGCTGGGGAAGGCAACGGCCGACCTGTGGGATAGGCGTCCCGGCCGCTTTGGACCAGTTGAGCGGCCGGCCCGCCTGAGGACCCTCGCCCAGCGAAAGGATCTCCATGAACAGGATAGCACAGGCCCCCAAGCCAACACACCTGGACGGCAACGGTAAGCCCCGGATCGAGGCGACATACGACTACCGCGATGAAACCGGCACCTTGCTCTACCAAGTAGTCCGCTACATCCCCAAGGATTTTCGCCAGCGGCGCCCAAACGTGAAAGGTTGGCTCTGGAATTTGCAAGAAACCCGCCGTGTGTTGTATCGCCTGCCCGAACTTCTCCAAGCCCGCCCGGAAAAAACTGTTTTCGTTGTCGAGGGTGAGAAGGACACCGACAACCTCTGGGACATAGAGGCCGTGGCGACAACCTGCGCGCAGGGCGCCGGCAAGTGGCGAGCAGAGTACAGCGAGGCCCTCCGCGACCGCATTGTGGTCATCCTACCGGATAACGATGATCCGGGCCGTCAGCACGCACAGCAAGTGGCGGCGGCGCTACACGGCATCGCCCGCGAAATCAGGATCGTGGAGCTGCCTGACCTGCCGCCCAAGGCTGACGTATCTGATTGGCTCGCCGCCGGCGGCGACAAGATCAAGTTGCTGGAATTGGCGGACAAGGCGCGGCCCTGGAAGCCGTCCCACGCGCCAACGGAACCCACGAAAAGCGAGAAAGGCATCGGCCAGAAAACAGAATCCAAGAAGTCACAGGCCACGGAGCTGGTGGAGTTGGCGGAGAGCAAGCTGAATTTGTTCCACACCCCGAGTGACGACGAGCCTTTCGCCGCGGTGGGATTGTCCGGCGCCGTCCAGGTCTGGCCTGTACGTGGCAAAGCGCTCAAGCGCTGGCTGGCGAACTTCTACTTCAACGCCTATGAGCGCGCTGCCAGCGCAGAGGCGGTCAACGCGGCCCAGAACATCCTCGAAGGCAGGGCGCTTTTCGATTCCCCGGAGGAACCGGTTTACGTCCGCTGCGCGCCGGGACAAGGCGGCGTGATCTACCTCGACCTGGGCAACAAAAAGTGGGATGCCATAGCCGTCGGGCCGACCGGCTGGGAAGTTGTCCCTTCCTCCCCGGTAAAGTTTCGGCACCCCCGCGGCTTGCTTCCGCTGCCTCTGCCGGTCAAGGACGGACACCTGAGCGAGCTACGGGATTTCGTCAACCTCGACTCGGAAGAAAGCTGGCAACTGTTTGTCGGTTGGCTCTTGGCGGCGTTCAGGCCGTGCGGCCCTTACCCCGTTCTTGGCCTGTTCGGTGAACAGGGTTCGGCCAAGAGTACCACGGCCCGTGTCGCCCGCGAGTTAACGGACCCGAACAAGACGCCGCTCCGCTCCGAGCCGCGGGATGGGCGCGACCTGGCGATTGCCGCCAACAATTCTTGGGTGATCGCCCTCGACAATCTTTCCCACCTATCGTCCTGGTTGTCGGATTGCTTGTGCCGGCTGGCAACGGGAGGCGGATTTGCGACCCGCGAACTGTACACCGACGCGGAAGAAATGATTTTCGATGCCACGCGCCCCGTGATCCTTACAAGCATTGAGGAGATTACCACACGCGGCGATCTACTGGAACGCTCCATTATTTTGCACCTGCCGGATATCCCCGAGGAGAAGCGCCGAACGGAAGCCGAGTTCTGGGCAGATTTCGACAGGGCCCGGGCGGGGATTCTGGGAGCGCTGCTCGACATCGTGGCTGCGGGCCTGAAGAATCTGCCCACCGTTAAGTTACCGCGCCTGCCGCGCATGGCCGACTTCGCGCTGTGGGTGACGGCGTGCGAGCCGGCCCTGGGGTGGGAAACCGGTTCCTTCCTTCGGGCCTACGCCGGCAATGTCGCGGACGTGAACGAGTTGGCTCTGGAATCGTCGCCTGTTGCCGGCCCGGTCCGCCAGTTTGCCGAGGCCCGCAGAATCTGGGAGGGGACGGCGACCGAATTGCTGACGGAGTTGGCAAGGCTGGCCGGGGAGGAAATCACGCGCTCCAGGGATTGGCCGAAGAAACCTAACACTTTGAGCGGAAAACTGAAGCGCTTGGCACCGCACCTGCGAAAAGCCGGTGTCGGGATCGACTTTGGCCGCGGCAGGAACCGGCGGACGATCCACCTTCAAGTTGCTGCGATAGGATCGTCACCATCGTCACCATCGTCACGGCCGCAAGCAATACAGGATTTCCGGGGTGACGATCCGGGCGTCTGGTGACGGTGTGGTCGTCACGGGGACGGTCCCCGCCCCGGTCTAAAACCCTGGAAAAATCCATGCCGTGACGATGGGTGACGATGCTGACGATATTTCCGGGAGGTTTTCTGGTGCTCAGCCCGACCGCCCGCACCCTGGGCTACCTTCGCCGGCAAGGTTTCCTGGCCGTTGGTTGCGGGCCGGCGGGATGTTCGAGGTACATGGGTGGTATCGTGGGCAGGGAGGGCGCTGGCGCCTTCGCCGGGCGGTTGTTTGCCCACAGGACCTGACGGAGGTTGTGGCCGTACTGCCGCTTCGCCGCCGGCGCGGGGCAAGGCAACGGTTGCTTTTTTGAGGGAGAAAATGGACCTGATCCAACGATTCATTGACGAAACGCTCCCGACGTTGCAACGAGCGGAGATCGGCACCTGGTTGGTTCTCTGGAGGCTGGCCGAAGAGGACGGGACCGTGCGCGACGTTCCCCAATGGCAAATTGCCCACCGTGTTGGTTGCGACGGGCGAACCGTGCAGCGGGCTGTGCGAGCGCTAAAAAAAGCCGGCCTGTTGAAAACTCGCAAGGGAAGAACCTGCGAGACTTCAGAGTACCGCGTCATGGGAGGCAGGGACACCCATGCCGTGGACGGCACCGGGGAGGTTAACAAATGTTAAGGTTAAACGGTGGGGCGCGCGCAGCCTTTAACGCCGAGGGTATTGCCATGAAAATTACGAAACGCGCTGAAGCGAACCGAAAAAACGCTCTCGTTTCTACAGGCCCGCGGACGCCCGAGGGCAAGCACGTTGTCGCCCAGAACGCAATCCAGCACGGCATCCTGGCGATTTTGCCCGTGCTACCAAGCGAGAACGTGGCGGATTGGCAAATGCATCGCGTGGGTGTGCTCGAAAGTTTGGCACCCGTCGGCGGCCTTGAGTTGGCTTTGGCCGAGCGCGTGGCCCTATGCCTATGGCGCCTGCGCCGCGTGGCCGTTTATGAGGCTGCGGTCACGGCCGCAGGAATGGACGAAGCCAACGAAGAGGCGGCCGGGTTTGACCAAGAACGGCTTGAGAAAATCCAGAGGGAAGTGCGCGACACGAAGGGCGGTCTTGATCTTTGGCGCGGCGGGTTGGAACTGTTGAAAAAGCTGCCTACGCTTCCCGATGACGCCAGCGTGAACACCGATGACGCCTACATGGTTCTTCGGGCCGTCAGCGAGCAGCCGGACAAGAGATTCGACATTGAGCGAAAGGACTTTCTCATCGCTCTTGGCATTCCTCCTGACGAAACGGACGATCCTTTCGGATGGAAAGGCTGGACGGCAGGCATGGTGCGTCGCGGGTTGGCGGAGATGTTTACGTTTTTCGGTTCCGGCCAGGAAACGATTCTGGCCCAAGCACTTGAAAACCTGAAACGGGACAAGCAAGAGAGCATCTTGCGTGGATGTAAGGTCTTTGCTCTTGAGTACGAGGCGAAAATACTCCGCCGAGGCATTCGGCGCCGCGAAAAGCAACTCACCGGGAAGCGAATGCTTCCCAGCGAACGAACCTGTAACAAGATTTCGCGGTATGAAGTGCATCTCTCGCGGCAAATGTCGCAAGCCTTGCACGAGTTGCAGCGGTTGCAGGCCGCACGTAACGGCCCGATGCCTCCCCCGGCGGCCTTGGACATTCAGGTTAACGGCAACGGCAATCCTCTGCGAACCATCCGGCAAGGCCGGCGGTAAATGGGTTGAGGGGCCGGCCCGCGAAGCCGCAGGAATTACAAAACAAACCCATTTTGGGCTATTCGCCTGGACACAGGGGACCGGCTGTGTCCAGGGAATAGGAATTTTTCCCTTGCATTATGTCCCCATTGGGATATAATCCTATTGGGTGAGAGATTGTAACCCAAGGGGAGCAACAATGAACGTGATCGGCTATGCCAGGGTTTCCACCCAGGAGCAAGCGACCGGCGGAGTTAGCCTGGAAGCCCAGGAAGCGAAGATCAAAGCCTATGCCGACTTGTACGGCCTTACCCTGGTGGAAATCATCTTGGACCGGGGGGAATCGGCCAAGAGCCTGAAACGCCCCGGCCTGCAGCGCGCCCTGGCCATGCTGAAAAAGAAACAGGCCGAGGGGTTGATTGTCAGCAAGCTGGACCGGTTGAGCCGGTCTGTCAAGGACTGGAATAACCTGATCGACGGATATTTCGGGGAGAAGGCCGGCAAGCAACTATTCTCCGTGGCGGACAGCATCGACACCCGGACCGCCGCGGGCCGGCTGGTGTTGAACGTGCTGATGAGCGTGGCACAGTGGGAGCGGGAAGCAATCGGCGAGCGGACCAAAGACGCCCTCCGCCACAAGCGGAACATCGGCCAGAGAGTGGGCAAGGTCCCTTTCGGGTCTACCCTCGCCCGTGACGGCAAGACCTTGGTTCCTGTCCCTGGGGAACAGCAAACCATCGCCCTGATCCGTCAATTACGAGCGGGGGGCCAGACATTGCGGCACATCGCCGGGGAGTTGGATCGGCGCGGCATTCCCACCAAGGAAGGCAACGGAAAATGGACACATACCGCGGTGGGCCGGATTTTGAAACGGACCCCGCGGGAACAGACGACGGAACAGGCGGCCTAAGAAAGGACTCTTCCAATGGCCAAGAAAAAGACCCTTAGCGAAACGCTCAAAGCGGCAATTAAGGCGAGCGGGTTGACGCATTACATGATTGGCAAACGCGCCGGGGTTACCCCGCCCATGATCGCCCGGTTCATGGCCGGCACCCGCGACCTGCGCCTGGCCACGGCCGATAAACTGGCCGAGGCCCTGGGCCTGGAACTGCGCCCGGTGGAAATCAAAAAAGCCCGGTCCAGCTAATCCTTGCTTTTGGGCTTGGCCCGCGTATGTTCGTTTTCCAGCTGATCCTTTGGCCGTGCCGGTTGTCCGGGACTTGCACCCCGGGCGCCGGCCGGCCGTGTGCAAGAAAGGACGGTATTCCGTGGCGAG
>CAZFGM010000132.1:0-13506 GCA_964518515.1 uncultured Alcaligenaceae bacterium
GGGCGGTTTTCATGTCGTGGGTCACGACAATGCTGGTCACCGGGCGCCGCAGCCGGGCCTGCACGATCAACTCGCCGATGACGTCGCTCATGATCGGGTCGAGGCCGGTCGTCGGCTCATCGTAGAGCATCACCTCGGGGTTCAGCGCCAGGGCGCGAGCCAGGCCGACGCGCTTCTTCATGCCGCCCGAAAGCTCCGCCGGCTTTTTCACCTCGACGCCCGGCGGCAGTCCCACCTCCTGAAGCCGCTGGCGGACGGTGTCCGCGATCTCATGCGGCTTGAGCTTGCGCTGCTCGCGCAAGCCGAAAGCGACGTTGTCGAAAACCGACAGGCTGTCGAACAGCGCCGCCCCCTGAAACAGAAACCCGAAGCGAAGCCGTTGCCGGGTTAGCTCGGCATCGCGCAGCGCCGTCAGCACCTGACCGTCGAAAGTCACCTTGCCCTTGGTGGGCCGCAACAGGCCGATTATCAGCTTCAAAAGGACCGTCTTGCCGCAACCGCTCTCGCCGATGACCGCCACCGTCTGGCCACGCGGCACGGCGAAATTAATGCCCTCCAATACACGATGCCCGTCGAACTCCATGGCGACGTCGGCGAAGGCGATCAGGGGCGCCGGGTCCGTTGATGACTCCATAGTTTGGCATTTTATCAGGAACCCACCCTCCTTCCGGCTACGTGGCTGCGGTTCCGAAGACTCCACCCACCCTACCATAATCCATCAAAACAGCGATCGCGCCTCGCCGGCGTGCAGGAAGTATTCGAAGAGGCTGATAAGCGCCATGCCCAGGAAGAAATCGATCACCAGGATGACGATAAACGAGGCGACAAATGCTTCCGTCGATGCCCGGCCGACGCCCTCGGCGCCCGGCTGGCTGTTGAGGCCGCGGTGGCAGCTGATAAGAGCGATCGAGCAGCCGAAAAAGGTCGCCTTGATCAGGCCCATGGATACATCCGCCATGGTCACGTAGGATTCGGAATGTTGCCAGTAGTAATGGGCCTCGACGCCGTAGATGCGTGTGCAAATCAGCGCCCCGCCCATGATGCCCATGAAGTCCGCCATGATGGTCAAGAGCGGGATGAGCAGGCCGCAGGCCAAGAGCCGCGGCACGACAAGATAGTGCACCGGATGGGCGCCGAGGCATGACAGCGCGTCGATCTGCTCGGTGACGCGCATCGTGGCCAGCTCGGCGGCCATGGCGCTGCCGACGCGGCCGGCCAGCATGGTGGCCGCCAGCACCGGCCCCAGCTCGCGGACAATGGTGATGTTGATCATCGAGCCGAGCCGGGTGGCCAGGCCCATGCGATTGAACTGATTATACATCTGCACGGCCATGACCATGCCGATGAACAGGCCGGTGATGGCCACCACCGGCACGCTGCGAACGCCGACCAGGTAAAAGCTGGGCAACAGAGTGCGAGCCGCCGGCCGCCGGCGAAACATCCAGGCAAACGCCCGGCTTGAGAAAATGGTGATGTCCCCGAGCAAGGTGAGGGCACGCTGCGCCAGCGACCCCAGCGACAGGATCACTCCCGGACGAGACGGGCCGGCCGTGGCCATCTAGTGGTTCCTGATAAAAAGGGGCGTGCCTCCAGGGTCATCCCGGATCAACGCCCCTTACGATGTCGAAAGAGATCTCCCGATCCATCATCGGCCAATGAGGAATTTCTCTTATTGGGAAAAAACCAAGGTTGAACCACCGGAGGTCGTTCCTGGAAAGGATATTCCGCAAGTCAAGAATAAAGCAATTGAACACTCTTATAAAAATATACGAATGTATAGTTCCGTGGCTTGCTGGGGAAGCACACTTCATGCCTCGAAAGGTGATGCTGTGCGGCAAGGAAACGATGCAGGCCGCTGGCTCCGTCACGACGGCGTGTCGCGCTCCCCCAGAACTTCTTCTATCTCCCAGGCGAACCTTCAATAATATTAATACTACAGCCGCCTGAGCCAGGATGGCCCTAAATGGGATTGCCATTTCCGCGAATCTTTTCAATGCTAAAGGGGAGAATTTCTCGCGCGAGCCGGGCTTGTTGAGGTTGCATCCATGTCCAAACTCGAACGCATCGCCCTGGTGGTCGGCGGCGGACCGGCCCCGGGCATCAATGGTGTCATTAGCGCCGTCACCATCGAGGCCATCAATAACACCATTCAGGTTTACGGCATCCGCGACGGCTTCAAGCACCTGGTCAAGGGCAACAAGGAATATATTCGGCGCTTGAGCATTGAGGACGTGAAAGACCTGGCCCTGCGCGGCGGCTCCATGCTCGGCACGTCGCGCACCAATCCCACCCAATCGCCCGAGGCCATGAACAACGTCCTTACCGTGTTGCGCGGCCTGGGCATCGACGGCCTGGTCACCATCGGCGGCGACGACACCGCCTATTCCGCCAGCGAGGTCCACCGCGCTTTTGCCGGCACGGTCCGCGTCGCCCACGTGCCCAAGACCATCGACAACGACCTGCCCCTGCCCGGCTCGGCGCCGACTTTCGGCTTCGAGACCGCCCGCCATCTGGGCGTGCAGATCGTCCGCAGCCTTGCCGAGGACGCGCGGACCACGTCGCGCTGGTATCTGATCGTCAGCATGGGGCGCGCCGCCGGCCACCTGGCTCTGGGCATCGGCAAGGCCTCGGCAGCCACCCTGACCATCATCCCGGAGGAATTTCGCGGCCGCCAAGTCAGCCTCGACGAATTGTGCGACATCATCCTCGGCTCGATCATCAAGCGGGCCAGCTTGAAATCGCACTACGGCGTGGTGGTCCTGGCGGAAGGCCTGATCGCTGCCATCGGCGAGAAGAACCTGGCCGCCGTCATGGAGGGCGGCCCGTTTCGCAGTTACGGCCGCATTACCAAGGATCCCCATGGCCATCTCCGCCTCGGCGAGATCGAGTTCGGCCGCATGATCAAGGACCACCTTGCTGAACTCCTCGAACGGCTCGACCACAAGACTCTCCAGCCTTCCCTGATCGACAAGGACCTGGGCTACGAGCTGCGCAGCGCCGACCCGATTCCGTTCGACGCGGAATATACCCGCGACCTGGGCTACGGGGCGGTCAAGTTCTTGCGCTCCGAGGCGTCCACGCGCTTTGGGGCCATCATCAGTTTCGTGGAAGGGCGGATGGAGCCGGTGCCATTCGAGAAGATGATCAATCCCGAGACGCGGCGCATGAAGCCGCGCAAGGTGGACGTCAACGGCGAAGGCTACGAGTGCGCCCGCCGCTACATGATTCGCCTGGACCGGCGCGATTTCGAGGAACCCGAGCGGCTCGCCCACCTGGCCGACACCGCCGGCATGACGGCCGACGCCTTCAAGAAACGGTTTGGCTATCTGGTGCAGTACGATCCGTAAATTGGTGCGGGTGCCGTTAGCGCGTTCGACCGCGCATCAGCTTGTCCAGCAGTCGCAAGTAGCCCTTGGGAGGGCGTTTGACTTTGCGGGGTTCGCAGCGGCCGGGGCGGTTGCCGACGCGATGGCGGGCGATGGCGGCCAGAATGCGGCGGGTTAGTTCCGGCAGTTCGGCGGCGCTGGCGTGCAGCAACGATGGACGAAATTCGCTGAGGGTTTGCATGGCGCCGGCGAAGCTGATCTGCCGCGGCGTGAGGTTGTGTTCCTCAGCCGCCTGGGCCATCACTTTGCGGACCAAGTTGTAGGCCAACAAGTGAGCCCAGATTTCCTTGCGGACCATCTCCGGAGTCTTGCAGCGCAGGTTAAAATGAACGCTTACCTATCATTACTTTCGTTTTTTGCTTTGTTCAAGTTGTGGATGAACGAGCCTTACATAACGCCAACCTAGACCTGACCACACCGGTCTCCCTGTCGGTCAATGGAGTTTCTTTGAAATCCGGTTTGCGAAAATTGCTGAAACAGGCCAAGTTAGACTTTCAGGTAGAAAATAACGCCCTCGTGGTCACGACCCAGAAAAATGCCTTCGGGGTCAATCCGGCAACGGCTTGCCCACCTTCTTGGCCTTGAGGGCCTGCAAGCGCTCGGCGACCTCGGGTTGATGCGGATTTTTCGCCAGGGCGTGCTCGTAGCACAGGCGGGCCTCCACGCCCAAAAGTCGGACCAAAGGTCCGCCCTGTCGTAACTTACATTTCGTCCTTCTGCCCATCGACCAGGTTGCGGAGCTTTTTCATGGCCCGGACGTTGAGCTGGCGGACGCGTTCCTTGGTGATGCCGAGCTGCGCGCCGATTTTTTCCAGGGTCATGCCCTGGGAGTGGTCGAGTCCGGCCCGCATGCGGATGATCTGGCGCTCGCGCGGGTCGAGGTACTCGAGCAGGCGGTTGACCTTGTGGCTGGCCTGCTCGGCCGAAGCCAGGCATTCCTGCTCGTCGGTGCGGGTGTCCGGGGCGAGGTCGAAGAAGTCCTCGTGGCCGGTGACGTAACGTTCGCGGCGGTTTTTTTCATCGGGAATGCTGCGGGCGTAGTTCTTCATAATGGCCCACGAGGCGTAGGTGGAGAACTTGTTGCCGCGGCTGAAGTCGAACTTCTCGACGGCCCGGATCAAGGACACGTTGCCGTCGGACAAGAGCTCGAAGAAGTTGTCGTGCTGGGCGGCGTGCCGCTTGGCGATGGACACCACCAGGCGCATGTTGGCGGCGATGAGCTGTTCCTTGACGTCGCTGGCCTGGTCGAGCAGCTCCTCGATCTTGTCGAGGTCCTGGGTGCGGGCGTGGCCGGGGTGGATCTTGCCGGTGGGCGTGAGCATATTCTCCCGCAACCGATGGGCCTGGTGCTTCAGGTAGTTCAACTTGCGGAAGAGGTGCTGCTCCTGCTCTTTGTTGAGGAGCGGAACCTCGTACAGGCCGGCCAACTCGGGGGGCGCGTCCTTGGGAATGCGCAGCGAGCGGCGGCTGGCTGCGTATTCGTCGGCGGCGGGCATCGGGGCCAAGATGGTGTCGGCCAAGGCCTGATCGTCGAACGACGCATGATAAATGTAATCCAGGGGCTGATCCAACAGGCGCTGGGCCCGGATTTCATTGATGACACGGTACACGGAGTTGCGCGTTCGTTGATAGCGTTTGGCGAGAATATCCACGGTAATACCCCTGCGATACGAGCTGTAAATGCTCTGTTTGGTGTCGGAATCAAACGGTCCAGTGACGGTCGGGAACAGGGCCTGATTGGGATGTTCCTTATCGAAGTTCTTGATGGTGTAACGAACGGTTTCGGGGGAGCGGCCGAGCCGGCGGGCGATGCGTCGGCTGACGTCGGTCAGGGTGCTGGCGCCGACGCGAGCCAGGCGGCGGGCGCGGCGAAGGATGTTCTCCCGTTCTTCGCCGGTCAATTGCGAAAACTTGCCGCCGCGTTGGACTTTGTCCTGGTGTGCCGTCAGGAACGGATCGACCAGGCTGGGCAAGAAGCCGACGTGGCGGCGGCCGCCCAGAAGCACGGGCAGGCCGATCAACCCTTGCTTGCGCCAGCGGTTGATGGTCTTGGGCGTGACGTTGAGTTTTTTGCTGATTTCCTCCAGGGTCAGCACCGGTTCTTCCATGGTTTCGATCGGCAAGGCCGGCATCGAGTTGGCCAATTCGGCGATTAACAGGCCCAGGTCGTGGTGCAGGTCCCGGCCTTCAATCAAAAGGTCGTGGTAAAGGTCGGACCGAAAATCCGTGAGCCGGTAACAAACAAACTGGTATGGATATTTCTTGTCCGGGTCGATTTCGGCCAGCAGTTGCTCGGCGCGTTTGAACTGGTTCAGCCGGCGCGCGGGAGGAACGAACCGGACCTGCTGGTCGGTCAGCTCTTTCAACGCGGGCTGCTTGAAGGTGGTCACGGCCATAACTCCTTGTGCCTGGCATTTCGAAACGCCTCTGCTGTCACTCCATTGCCTCGGTTCCCGGAAAGGAGGCTCCTTATTTGGCCTGGTTCAAAATGGGGTAACAATCTCCGGCCAATCGCATCAAATTAAGGCAATCCTTGACGTGAGTGGAAATCGCCATAACTATCTTTCCCGAAGAAAGTTATGTTTTGCTCCTTTGCACTCGCGTCAAATCCCTGCACATAGGGGGCCTATCCTGTCGGGTCCGGATGGAGTGCCATTTTGAACCATGCCCCTTATTTCATACGCGGGGGCATTGGGCGAAGTCCGCAAAAATCTTTTCCGTTTCCTCCTCAAAGTTGCCGATAACAAGAAATTCTACCTTTTAGAGACCCTGAAGGATTCGGGAGGTTCAGGTTAATCCGGATCGGATTCCGTTGGGATTCGGCCAGGGAAGGGAACTCATGAAGTATTTCGTTGCCGAATCTTTTCTATTTCCGCCTTACCGGCACCGCGAGGACCTAACTGCTATAAGAATAAGAGCCAGCAAACTTTATACCAACTGATCTTGACATCCTGTTTCGCCTTCATTTTCATAATTTTTTTTGACTTAACAATAAAATACATAAAAACTTATACCATTTTTTCCATTTATTAAGTAATGGAAATGAACTTTGAGTATCCATTGGTTGTATACAAATTTACATAATCCTTGTTCAATGTTGCAAGGCCAGTTGTCAACTTTTCGATCACTTTTTCCTTATTCTTCTGTATCTCTCTTTCCAATGGAAGAGGCGGGCCGATTCACGGAGAGACCTGGGCCGTGATTGGGCATCGGTGCATCGGTGCCTGTGTGTAATTTGAGGTTCTTAGGGTTCTGAGGAAATCCCTCACAAGGGGGAAACCCCAGACGACGGGCCAACAACGATCGCAGGGCGGCCTAGCCCGCTGGTTGCGGGCGGCCGGCTACGACGCTTCCTGGCATCCGGACATCGCCGACTGGGGCCTGATCCGCCTGGCCCGCCGCGAAGAGCGGATTTTGTTGTCGTCCGACCCCCATATCTTTCGCATCGGTCTGATTCGCGATCGCGAAATCCCGGCTTTATGGATTCCGCATGGCCTGGGCACGGGGGAGCCACTGGCCTTCGTGTTGCGGCATTGGCAATTGCCGTTGCGAATGCCGCGCTGCAGGGCCTGTGGCGGGACTTTGGCCCAGGGGTCCAAGGACGAAGTCCGGGAACACGTCCCGCTGCGGAGTTTTCAGTGGGCGGCGCAGTTCTGGCGCTGTGAACAGTGCGGCAAAATCTTCTGGCAAGGAACCCACTGGCAAAAAATTGACGCCGGCTTGCGGCAAGTCTGGCAAGCGGCTCAAACCGGGAAAGACGCCTAACAATCGGGGACCGGGAAATATGCGTCTTTGCTGTTGTTTTTCTCCCCGCCAACGCTATGGTGCCCGCGGCGCGAGGATTCCGCTTTCGGAGCGGCCGGACCAGATGCTTGGACCTTCCCATGTCATCGATTTCCGCGATGTTCGGGCGAACCCGGGCGGCCGGCAGTATGGCGCTGCTGGTTCTGAGCGGCTTTTTTCTCAGGGAAAGTCGGCTTCCTGGCCAGGTCACCGATTCGCCAAACAATCCACCGGCATTTCTTGGCGTGCCCCGGCTGTCGGTGGCCGCGGAATTGCCGGAACCGATCCCTTCCGCGGAACTGCAAAAGAACCCCAATGCCAAGGACGCTGGCGAAAAGCTGGATTTCCTTCCCTTTCCCCAGGAAAAAGATTTTGGTTTCACGGACGTCTTCCCCCTCAACCTGGCCATGGCGCTGCGGCTGGCGCAGACGAATAACCTCGACATCGCCCAGGCCCGTGAAGTGGTCAATCAGGCCAGCGCCCAGTTGGCCCGCGCCCGCGCCCTGATTTTGCCAAACGCTAACCTCGGCAGCACGTACGTGGATCACGAGGGCAACATTCAACGCACCGAGGGCAATGTCATCAAAGCGAACCGGGATTCCCTGTTCGTGGGCGGGGGACCGTCGCTGTTTTTCGGTTTTTCCGAGGCCTGGTTTGCCCCGCTGGTGGCGCGGCAGATCAGCGCCGCCAGCCAGGCGGGTTTGGAGCGCGTGAACAACGATACGCTTCTGGCGGTGGCCGAGGCGTACTTCAATGTCTTGCGCGGACGGCGGCGGCTGGCCCGCGTCGAGGCCACCCTGGACTTTCTGGCCGCCGATCGCCCGTCGGCGGCGCGGGGCGGGTCCAAGGGCCTGTTGCAGGTCGTCGAGGCCATGGAGAAAGTGGGCGCCGCGGGCGCCCTGAAAGCCGAAGTGCACCGCCTCCGCGTCGAGGTGCTCCGCCGTCAGGAAGAACGCGCCTGGGCCGTGCAAGAATTCCGCGTGGCCATTGCCGAGCTCGCCCGCCTCTTGCGGCTCGACCCGCAGCTCCCTCTGTGGCCGATCGAGGATTTTCGCGTGCCTCTGGAGGTGCCCGGCCCCTGGTATTTCCAGCCGGTGGAGGACCTGGTGCAGCTCGCCCTCATGAATCGTCCCGAGCTGGCCGAAAGCCAGGCCCTGGTGCAAGCGGCCGTCGAACGGGTGCGGGCGGCGCGGTTCCGACCGCTCTTGCCCAACCTGATCCTGAATTATAACTGGGGCGATTTCGGCGGCGGACCCGATCCCAACCCGCCGATCCTGCAGGGGGGAAAACTGGTTTCCCAGGGCGGTTTCGGACCGTCCGGGCGCATCCTGCACATGAACACCCGCAGCGACTTCGATGTGACCCTGGTCTGGCGGCTGCAAAACTGTGGCCTGGGCAATCGCGCGGAAATCCGCGAGCAGGAGGCCCTCGCCCGTCAGTTCTCCTTCCGCCAGGTGCAGGTTCAAGATCGCGTCGTCACCCAGGTCGTGCAGGCGCAGGAAATGATCAAGGGATGGAACGAGCGCGTCCAGTTCACACGCTCAGCCCTGTTGGATGCCAAGGGTAACCCCAAGGGCCCCGTGTTCGAAGCCATCCGGCTCAACTTCGAACGCATCCGCGGAGAATTGGAAAAGTCCCGGCCCCTCGAAGCCTTGGATTCGATTCGCGGCCTCAACGATCTGCTCGAGGCCTATTACCAGGCCGTCACCGACTACGAACGCGCCCGCTTTCGCTTGCTGATTGCCCTGGGCCTGTCGCCCGAAGAAATCGTCAGCCGGGTCCTGTCGCGTGAGAGGGTGGGAGAGTGAGAGTATGAGAGTGTGAGAGTTTGGGTGTGAAGGTGTGAAAGTGTTTAGCGCGGACGTTGATTGAGCGCTCCAACACTCTCACGCTCTCACCCTCTCACAGTTCCGGGAGGGTCCTGCCATGTGGCTGGTCAACCTCGCCTTGCGAAATCCTTACACGGTGTACGTGGGCATGCTGCTCGTGGCCATCCTCGGGCTGTTGGCCTACGTGCGGACGCCGACTGATATTTTGCCGCAGATCAAGGTGCCGGTGGTGGTGGTGTTCGCCTCGTATCGCGGCATGCCGGCGCCGGACATGGAAAAAAGCGTGACCGCCGTGCTGGAACGGGCCCTCACGCGCTGCGATCACCTCGAACACATCGAGTCGCGATCTCTGCTCGGCATCGGCATCATCAAGGTCTTTTTCCGGCCGCAAGTCGATCCGGACGTGGCCTCCAGCCAGGTCATCTCCCTGGTCAATAGTGAAATGCAGAACATGCCGCCCGGCATGTTGCCGCCCAGTATTTTGAAATTCGACGCCAGCGCCATCCCGGTCGGCAACCTGATCATCTCCAGCAACAGCCGCAATGACAAGGAATTGCTCGACATCGCCGATCACCAACTGCGCGAAGAGCTGGCCAGCATCGAGGGCCTGGCATCGGCCCCGGTCTTCGGCGGCGTTTTCCGCCAGGTGCAGATTTACGTGCATCCCAAAACTCTCGAAGCCCTACGGCTGGCGCCCATGGACGTGGCCCGTATCGTCAACCTGCAAAGCCAGGTCATTCCCACCGGCGAAATCCGCATCGGCGATCAGACGTACTATGTCAGCTCGAACAGCATGGTCGAATCCCCCAAGGCTTTCGAAAAGATTCCGCTGTATACGGAAGGGCGAAAGGTGGTTTACCTGGGCGACGTGGCCAATGTCCTTGATGCCACGCGCTGGCGGACCAACACGGTGCACGTGGACGGGCGGCGGGCGGTGTACATGCCGCTCTTGCGCCAGGCCGGCGCCAGCGCCGTCAAGGTGGTCGATAACGTCAAGGCGTTCTTGCCCCAATTGCACGAGCGCGGCACCGTGCCCGAGGACGTGCAGGTGGAAGTGGCCTTTGATCAATCCCAATACGTGCGCGATGCCCTGGCCACGCTGCGCATCGAAGCCCTGCTGGGGGCGGGCCTGGCCGCCCTGGTGGTATTACTTTTTCTGGGCAGTTTACGCTGCACTTGGCTGGTAGCCATGTCGGTTCCTTTGTCCGTGCTGGCTGCGTTTCTGGGCCTCTATCTCGCCGGCCATACCTTGAACATCATGACACTGGGCGGCCTGGCGCTGATCCTGGGCCGGGTGGTGGACGATTGCATCGTGGATGTGGAAAACACGGTCCGTCATCTCAATCTGGGAAAATCTCCGCTAGAAGCCGTTCGCGATAGCGCCCGCGAAATTTTCGCGCCGGCCCTGGTGGCTACCGTGACTACCATTGTGGTCTTCTTCCCCATTACCTTGATGGCTGGGGTGGGCAAATACCTGTTCCTGCCCTTGGCGGTCAGTGCCACCCTGGCCTTGGTGGCTTCGTTCACCGTGGCGCGAACGCTGTCTCCCCTTTACAACGCGCGTTTTCTGCGACCGCACGAGGAACGGGACCGCTTTCCCCGATGGCTGCTGTGGTCGGCAGTGGCGGCGGCGGTCCTTGGCCTCGGTCTGCCGGCCCTGGCCCATGGGGGCGCCGGATGGGCGGATCGCCACCTTTCCAGAGAGGTGGGCGACGTCCTGGCCTGGCCTTTCGTGGTGTTGCCCCAGCTGGGGCAACGCCTTCTTCTCGGCCTGGGCATCGGCGGCGGGGTGATCGTGCTGGTCGCCGGCGTGTTCGCCAGCGCCCCATTCTTCCATCGCTTCTTCGAAAAATTGACCGCCCTTTATGAAGGCGCCTTACGCTTTTGCCTGCACCGGTGGTTCATCGTGGTGGGCCTGGTGGCGGCGGCCCTTGTTCCCGGCGTGTGGTGTTTTACCCGCATTGGTCAGGAACTTTTCCCCGAAGTGGACTCCAGCGAGTTCACGGTCCACCTGCGAGCCACCGGTGGGCCGCGGGTTGAGACCACCGAGGAAAAAGTCCGCGCCATGGACCAGGTCATCCGTGACGTGGTCCCGGAGGAGGATTTGGTGCTGACCCTGGCCAACATCGGCATCTCGTCGCGCTGGTCGGCGGTGTACACCTCCAACAACGGCCCCCATGCGGCCTTCGTGCGCGTGCAGTTGCGCAGCGGCTTTGCCGGGCGGAAGACGGGCACCCTGGCGTACGTCGAACAGCTCCGCAAGAAACTTCAGGAACGCTTCCCCAGCGACGATTTCTTCTTCGAGACGGGCGGCATGATCCGGCGGATTCTGAATGCCGGCGCCCTGGCGCCAATCGAGGTGCAGGTGCACGGCCGCGACATGGCCAGCCGGCGGGTGGTAGCCAAGGCCCTGGAAACGCGCGTCAACCGTATCCCGCAGGTCAAGGAAACGTACTTGCCGCAGGCCATGGATTTGCCCCAGCTCAAAATCGACGTGGACCGCATCGCCGCCGCCCGCCTGCACCTGACCCAGACCGACGTGGTCCGCAACGTCATTGCCGCGTTGATGTCCAGCGCCCAGCTCGCCCCCAATTTCTGGATCGATCCGCTGACCGGCAACCCGTACATCATCGGCGTGCAGTATCCCGAGCACATCGTGGAGAACCTGCAAACGCTGGAAAATATTCCCATTGCCACGGAAAAGACGCGCGGTCTGAAGCGGGCGCCGGTGCTGCACGAGGTCGCCCAAATCGACCGCACACAGGCCCCGGTGGAGGTTTTCCATTACGACGCCGACCGGGTCAGCCAGCTGTTTGTCAGCGTCGGCGATCAGGACCTGGCCCGCGTGGCCGCCGAGATTGATAGCATCGTGGACCAGTTGCCGCTCCAGTATGCCTTGACCAAGATCCCGCGCGAAAACCTCATGGACTTTGCCCTGGCGAACATACCCAAGGACCAGATCAATCCCGCCGAGATGGAGGACCTAAAGAGGCTCTTGGAGGAGTTTTTTCATGACGAGGACCCCGAAATAGCCGAGAAGCTCCGGGAGGAAAGATTCGGGGTGGACGTGCAGACCGTGCATGCAGGCCGCAACTCCCAGTTTCGGGAACTGTTGGACGCCTATTTGAAGAATGGAACTCCCAAGGACCGCCAGCAGATCCAGAACCTCTTCGGCATCGATCCCGAGCCGCTGCGCTTACCGCGCGGCGTCCGCGTCACCGTCCGCGGCGAGGTCGCCAGCATGCGCGAGTCCTTCGGCGAAATGGCGTTCAACCTGACCCTGGCCGTGCTGCTCGTCTATCTGGTGATGGCGATGCAGTTTTCCTCCTGGCTGGACCCGTTGATCATGATCGTGGCCGCCCCCCTGGGCCTGATCGGCGTGGCCGTCATGCTCTGGGCCACCGGCACCAGTCTCAACGTGCAATCGTGCATGGGCGTCTTGCTCATGATCGGCATTTCCGTGTCCAACTCGGTGCTATTGGTGGAATTCGCCAACCGCAAAATGGCCGAGGGGCTGGGCCCGTTCGCGGCGGTGGTCCTGGCGGCCCGCACGCGCTTGCGGCCCATCCTCATGACCACGGTGGCCACCATCATGGGACTGTTGCCCATGTCCATTCATTTGCATCCGGGTGACGAAATGAACCTGCCCCTGGCCCGAGCGGTCATCGGCGGCCTGGCCGGCTCGACGGTGCTGACGTTATTTGTCGTGCCCGTGCTTTACGTTCTCTTAAAGCCGGCCAACGCGGAGAAAAATCATGTCCCTTCGTAATATCTTTATCGGTCTTTGCCTGATGCCGTTCACGACCGGTTGCTTAATGTTTGTCGTTCCGAAATACTCGGTCACTCCGCCGGTGTGGCTGAGCGACGAGGAGAAAAACGTTTTCCCATTTCGAGTTGACATAACGCGGAACTGCGGACACGGCTTTCATTGCCTGGCAAATAATGAGACGCTGGAAATGACGCCCATTTCCTTGTCCGATATATGGGGCGTGCCTCCCCAAAACAGGTTGGCTCTCCTCTCAGGCGTTATCTATTCGGTCGGTGCCTATTCTTTTAGTGACACCTTGGCGGTAAGACTTTATCGTCCGGGTTACGAACTGGTAAATCTGAATTCATGGGACTTGTTTGCCAAGGTGCGGTGGAAGCCGGCCCCGGCGTTGGCGGATCAGGCCCGCGTGCTCGACGAACTGTATGATGATGCCGCCGCCAAAATCAGGGTTCATTTGGAAACGGGCTCCAAATCCCAGGGTCATCGCCAGGCCCTTCTTTTCGGGGTCGCCGAGTACGAGCGACTGATTACCTTGGTGGCGCCGGGCACGGGATCGGATTCCTTGCTTGAGGAAATGCGGACCAAGGCCAAGCGCCTTCGTGAGCTGGCCGACAAATAGTTGGGGAACGAGCGGCGGGGTTCATCCCCGCCGTGCCGGCGAACACGGCGAACACGGCGGGGATGAACCCTCAAGTTTACCCACAACTTTTGAACCCGATGGCCTCGGCACCATCGAGCA
>CAZFGM010000133.1:0-13486 GCA_964518515.1 uncultured Alcaligenaceae bacterium
AAGTCATCCGCAAGGACCGGGTCGTCAACCCGCAGGCGGTCAAGCGTTTCCAGCGGGAAATCCGGGCCGCCGCCCAGCTCGATCACCCCAATATCGTTCGCGCCTTCGACGCCGATGAAATCGCCGGCACCCATCTCTTGGTCATGGAATATGTCGAGAACGGCATCGACCTGAGCCAGATCGTCAAACGCGACGGCCCCTTGCCGATCGCCACGGCCTGCGACTATATCCGTCAGGCCGCCCTCGGCCTGCAACATGCCCACGAGCGCGGCCTGGTGCACCGCGATATCAAACCGCAGAATTTAATAGTGGTCAGCACCACTCACCACTCACCACTCACCACTCACCAAGTGAAGATTCTCGACATGGGCCTGGCCCGCCTGGACCACCCCGAGGATGGCGGGAAATCCAGCACGTCGTTGACCGGTGAGGGCACGGTCATGGGCACCGTGGATTACATTGCTCCGGAGCAGGCCCTCGATTCGCACCGCGTGGACATCCGCGCCGATCTGTATAGTCTGGGGTGCACGTTTTATTACTTGTTGACCGGCCGGGTGCCGTTTCCGGGCGGGGACGCGGTCGGCAAGCTGATACGGCAGCAAACCGAAGAGCCGGAGCCGTTCGAGATGTTGCGCCCGGAGATATCGCCGGCGCTGGCGGCCATCGTCCGCAAGCTGATGGCCAAGCGGAAAGAGGACCGCTTCCAGACGCCGGCGGCCGTGAAGCTCTGGGACCCGGCCGCGGGCAGCGAACTCCGCACCCTGAAAGGACACACCAACCTGGTCTATTCCGTGGCCTTCACTCCGGATGGTAAGACGCTGGCCTCGGGAAGTGATGAGCAGACCGTGAAGCTCTGGGACCCGGCCGCGGGCAGCGAGCTTCGCACCCTGAAGGGACACACCGGCCAGGTCATATCCGTGGTCTTCAGTCCGGACGGCAAGACGCTGGCCTTGGGAAGTGAGGATGGCACCGTGAAGCTCTGGGACCCGGCCACGAGCAGCGAACTCCGCACCCTGAAGGGACACGCCGGCCCTGTCAATTCCGTGGCTCTCAGTCCGGACGGCAAGACGCTGGCCTCGGGAAGTTATGATGGCACCGTCAAGCTCTGGGACCCGGCGGCGGGCACCGAACTGCGCACCCTGAAGGGACACACCAACCAAGTCTTGTCCGTGGCCTTCAGTCCGGACGGCAAGACACTGGCCTCGGGAAGTGTTGATGGCACCGTGAAGCTCTGGGACCCGGCCACGAGCAGCGAACTCCGCACCTTGAAGGGACACACCAACTCGGTCTTGTCCGTGGCCTTCAGTCCGGACGGCAAGACGCTGGCCTCGGGAAGTCATGATAACACCGTGAAGCTCTGGGGCCCGGCCTCGGGTAGCGAACTCCACATCCTGAAGGGACACACAAGCATTGTCTTGTCGGTGGCCTTCAGTCCGGACGGCAAGACGCTGGCCTCGGGAAGTTATGACCAGACCGTGAAGCTCTGGGACCCGGCCGCGGGCAGCGAACTCCACACCCTGAAGGGACACACGAGCCATGTCTATTCCGTGGCCTTCAGTCCGGACGGCAAGACGCTGGCCTCGGCGGCTTGGGACGGCACGGTTCGGCTCAAGGACCCGGTGTCGGACACCGAGAAGCAGGTTATCCCTGTCGGGCCAATCCTGGGTCATGTGCATCAGGTCGCCTTCGCCGCCGACGGCCGCCATCTCGCCACCGCCAACGGCAACGGCACGGTGTACATCTTTCGGCTCGCCCCGCCGCCGCCCGATCCGGTCGAGGCGGAAAAGACCTGGAACAAATTGCAAGCGCGGTTCAACGGCCCGAAAACGGACCGCGACAAGCTGCGCGAAGACGTGCTCCGCTTCCGCCGCCGGCAATACGGGCTGCCGCAAACCATCAAAGCCGCCGAGCTGTTGACGCGGCTTCCTTCACCGCTGGACAAGCTCGATGCGGCGAAGATCCCGGCTTACGAACTTGAAGTGGCCCGGCGAACGGCCGGTGGGAACGCGCCGTTGCAAAACCTGGTCGCCATTTTTGGCGCCAGCCGGCTCAAACACTGGGCCCAGGTCGGCTCCGTCGTCTTCAGTCCGGACGGCAAGACGCTGGCCTCGGCAAGTCATGACGGCACCGTGAAGCTCTGGGAGCGGGCCACGGGCAGCGAACTCCGCACCCTGAAGGGACACACCGGCCAGGTCTATTCCGTGGTCTTCAGTCGGAACGGCAAGATGCTGGCTTCGGCAAGTGATGATGCCACCGTGAAGCTCTGGGACCCGGCCACCGGAAGCGAACTCCGCACCCTGAAAGGACACACCAGCAATGTCAATTCCGTGGCCTTCAGTCCGGACGGCAAGACGCTGGCCTCGGCAAGTACTAATGGCACCGTGAAGCTCTGGGACCCAGCCGCGGGCAGCGAACTCCGCACCCTGAAGGGACACAACGCCCATGTCTATTCCGTGGCCTTCAGTCCGGACGGGAAGACCCTCGCCTCGGGAAGCTGGGACCAGACCGTGAAGCTCTGGGACCCAGCCACGGGTAGCGAACTCCGCACCTTGAAGGGACACACCAACGCTGTCAACTTCGTCGGCTTCAGTCCGGACGGCAAAAGGCTGGCCTCGGCAAGTAATGATAACACCGTGAAGCTCTGGGACCCGGCTGCCGGCAGCGAACTCCGCACCTTGAAAGGACACACTAACATGGTCCGTGCGGTGGCCTTCAGTCCGGACGGAAAGACACTGGCCTCGGCAAGTGCTGATCACACCGTGAAGCTCTGGGACCCGGCCGCCGGCAGCGAACTCCGCATCCTGAAGGGACACACCAGCTATGTCGAGTCCGTGGCCTTCAGTCCGGACGGCAAGACGCTGGCCTCGGGCAGTCAAAACGTCGTGAGGCTCTGGGACCCGGTCACGGGCAGCGAACTCATCACCCCGAAGGGACACGCCGGCTATGTCGCCTCCGTGGCCTTCAGTCCGGACGGCACGGCGCTGGCCTCGGGAAGTTGGGACCAGACCGTGAAGCTCTGGGGCCCGGCCGCGGTCAGCGAACTCCGTACCCTGAAGGGACACACCCACGATGTCTGGTCCGTGGCCTTCAGTCCGGACGGCAAGACGCTGGCCTCGGGAAGTCGTGACCAGACCGTGAAGCTCTGGGACCCGGCCGCGGGCAGCGAACTCCGCACCCTGAAGGGACACACGAACATTGTCTATTCCGTGGCCTTCAGTCCGGACGGCAAGACGCTGGCCTCGGGAAGTGCTGATGGCACCGCGAAGCTCTGGGAGCCAGCCACGGGCAACGAACTCCGCACCCTCAAGGGACACCCCAGCCAGGTCATGTCCGTGGCTTTTAGTCCGGACGGCAAAACGCTGGCCTCGGGAAGTGATGACCTGACTGTGAAGTTCTGGGACCCGGCCGGGGGCAACGAACTCCGTACCCTGAAGGGACACCCCAGCGCTGTCGCGTCCGTGGCCTTCAGTCCGGACGGCAAGACACTGGCCTCGGGAAGTCTTGATGGCACCGTGAAGCTCTGGGACCCCGGCACGGGCAGCGAACTCCGCACCCTGAAGGCACACAACAGCGTCTGGTCCGTGGCTTTCAGTCCGGACTGGAAGACGTTGGCTTCCGCGGGCTTTGACGGCACGGTCCGGCTCTGGGACCCGGTGTCGGGAACCGCGAAGCAGGTGCTCCAGGTCGGGCCAATCTTCGGGCATGTGCGTCAGCTCGCCTTCGCCGCCGACGGCCGCCACCTGGCCACCGCCAACGGCAACGGCACGCTGTACATCCTGCGCCTAGCCCCGCCACCGCCCGATCCCAAGGTGGCCGAAGCCGAGTGGAAGGAACTCCAAAAAAAGGCCGACGATTCGAAGACCGACCGGGAAGGGCTGCGCGACGAGGTGCTCCGCTTCCGCCGCCGGCACGCGGGTCTGCCCGAGAGCATGAAGGCTGCCCACTGCTGACGAAGCTCCCTTCGCCGCTGGATCAGCTTGATCCGGCCAAGATACCGCACGACGCGAAGGAACCTTGGAAGATGGCCGGCTTCGATGCCAAGGATGTCGTGGCCATCCTGGGCGAGCCCGGCCAGCGGGATTTACGGTCGGTGCGTAGCGTGGCCTTTGCGCCGGATAGCCGGCTGCTCCTTTCCGGCGGGGACGACCAGACTATGCGCCTGTGGGACCTGGGGACCGGCAAGGAGACGCGCCTGTTCAAGCATGCGACCAGGGTGAATAGCGTAGCCTTTTCCCCGGATGGCCGCCATGCCCTCTCCGGCAGCGATGACAAGATCGTGCGGCTGTGGGACCTGGAAGGCCGGCGCAAACCCCACTCCCTCCTGGAGCACGGACACAACGTTTTGAGTGTGGCCTTCTCTCCCAACGGGAAGTGCGCGCTTTCGGGCGGGGGAGACCAGATCCTGGTACTGTGGGACGTTCTCCATGTCCGGGAGAGCCGCAGGTTTCAGGGACATGGAAGTTGGATCACGTGCCTGGGCTATTCTCCCGACGGGCGCCGCGCCGTTTCCAGCAGCGCCGATGGCACGGCGCGCTTGTGGGACGTGGAGAGTGGGCGCGAGCTGGTCCGGCTGGATGGTCACACGGATTGGGTCAACACCGTGGTCTTTTCCCCCGATGGGCGCCGAGTGATTTCTGGAAGTAGAGACCGAACTTTGCGGGTATGGGAAGTGGGCCAAGACGTGCTGAAACCACCCACCATCCTGCGGGCGCATACGGGGGAGGTGTATGGCGTGGCGGTATCCCCCGACGGCAGGCTATGGGCTTCCGGTGACCAACCGGGGCGGGTGCTCCTGTGGGACGCCGCTTCGGGAAAGAAACGGCGCGAGTGGCAGCTGCCCGGCCCGGTCCACGGCTTGGCCTTCGCCGCCGACGGCCGCCACCTGGCCACCGCCAACGGTAACAGCACGGTGTACATCCTGCGGTTGAGCCCGCCGCCCAGGAAGTGACGGAGCCCCCTCATAGTCAAGGGGGATGTCGCGAAGATACTGAGCAAGCCATGATCATTCCCAAGCTGCGAGCGCCGATTGTCCTGGTGCACGGCCTGTTCGGCTTTGATCGCTTGCAACTGGCCGGTTACACGTTGGCCCATTATTTTGCCGGCATTCCCGACCTGCTCAAGGGCCCGGGCAATCGCGTGCTGGTGCCGTTTCTGGCCCCTACGGAAGGGACCCCCGTGCGGGCCGGGCAACTGAAGAACTTTCTCGACCAGCAATCGCCCGGCGAGCCGGTGCACCTCATCGCCCACAGCCTGGGCGGCCTCGATGCCCGCTACGTGATTTCCCGCCTGGGCATGGCCGAGCGCGTCTTGACCCTGACAACTCTCGGCACGCCGCACCGCGGCTCGCCGTTTGCTGATTGGGGCATCCAGCGGCTCGAGCGCTTGCTCAAGCCGGTGTTTACCTTTTTCAACATCCCCACGCAGGCGTTTTACGATATCACCACGCCGGCATGCAAGGCGTTCAACGAAAGCGTGCCGGATTCGCCGCGCGTGCGCTACTTCTCCGTGGCGGGCCAGCACGACGGCAGCTTCCTCAATCCCGAATGGCTCCTGTCCTGGAGCATCGTCCACCAGGCGGAAGGTCCCAACGACGGCGTGGTGTCGGTGGCCTCGGCCAGCTACGGCGAAAACCTGGAAGTCTGGGACGGCGATCACTTCAGCCTGGTGAACTGGCTGCACCCCTGGGCCCGCAACCGCAGCTTCTGGCGCGATCCCTTGCTGCGCTACGGGCCTTTGATCCGCCGGCTGGCGGATGAAGGGTATTAGCCTGGGAGAGCGTTTCACTTTGCTCCCGTGAATGGACACGCCCGCTTCGATGCCGGCATTGTTTCAGAATAATTCTTCCCACGGGGTTGCTTGCCGCTTGCAGCCAGCTCAATTCATTATACACGGGATCGAAAATCCTGCTAATAAAGGACAAGGGAGACCCGCCGTGAGCCGCGCCGCCATCAAGAAACAACTCGAAGCCGACAAGATCGACTACCTCCTGGTGCAGTTCGTGGACATCCACGGCGCCCCCAAGTGCAAGATGGTGCCGGCGGGGGCGCTGGACGACATGGCCGACGGCGGGGCGGGGTTCGCCGGCGGGGCGGTCTGGGGCATGGGGCAGAATGCCGCCGCGCACGACATGATGGCCCGCATCGACCTGGCCAGCTACACGCCGTTGCCGTTCAAACCGGGTCTGGCCCGCTTCGCCGCCGACCTGTACGTGGACGGCCGGCCGCATCCGTTTTGCCCGCGCGTGAACCTGAAGCGCGTTCTGGCCGAGCTCAAGGCCGCCGGCTACGTCTTCAATGTCGGCGTCGAGCCGGAGCACTTCCTCGTCACTCGCGCCGCCGACGGCCGCATCGCGCCCTGGGACCCCGCCCGCGTCGATACCCTGGCCAAGCCGTGCTATGACTTCAAAGGCCTGGCCGCCGCCTCGGATTACCTGCGCGACATGAACGACGCCTTGGCCAAACTCGGCTGGGGCGTCTACCAAGCCGATCACGAAGACGCAAACGCCCAGTACGAGATCAACTACAGATACGCCGATGCCCTGATCACCGCCGACCGCTTCATCTTCTTCAAGATGCTGGCCGGCGAGACCGCGCGCAAGTACGGCGCCATCGCCACCTTCATGGCCAAGCCGTTTTCCGATCGCACCGGCTCGGGCGCCCACATGCACTACCACCTGGCCGACGTCGAGACCGGCAAGAACCTGTTCGCTCCCTCTGCCGAGCCCGACGCGCCAGCAAGGGTTCCGCAGAGTGCCCTTGCTGGCGCGTCGGGCTCAGGACGGGGTGACCCGCGCGGCCTGGGCCTGTCCGAGCTCGCCTATCACTTCCTCGGCGGCGTCCTGGCCCACGCCCGCGCCCTGTGCGCCGTCACCTCGCCCACGGTCAACTGCTACAAACGGCTACAGATCGGCCAAGGTTTGTACAGCACCCACTCCGGCTACACCTGGACGCCCGCCTACATCACCTACGGCGACAACAACCGCACGCAAATGATCCGCACCCCCGACGCCGGCCATGTCGAGGACCGCACCGTCTCGGCCGCCTTCAACCCCTACCTGGCCTTCGCCGCCTACCTCGCCGCCGGCCTGGACGGCCTCCAGCGCCAGCTCTCCCCCGGTGAGCCCAACCTGGGCAACATGTACGAAATGAGCCTCGAGGAAATGACCCGCCGCAAGGTCCGCGTCCTGCCGCAGAGCCTGCCCGAGGCCCTGGACGAGCTGGAGCGCGACCCGGTCATCCAGGCCGGCCTGGGAACGATCTATCCGGAGTTCTTGAAGCTCAAACGCATGGAATGGAACGATTATCACCGTCAGGTGTCGGCCTGGGAGTTGGAGCGGTATTTGACGATGCTGTAAAAACCTAAATGTAGGCTTTCCGATACTTCTTTGCCGAACATGGAAACGGGAAATGGAATCCTTTAGCTTGCGGAAGGTTAATTTCATGTCGCGTTCTCTCCAGGGGGAACGCACTTTGCAGCCTCAGATAACCGTTATTCTCAATTTTTCGATGCCAAAAACGAAAAGAGAAAAAAACCATTGAGTCCGAAGAAGGGGGAGTCAATAATATTGCCTTTTCACCCGATGAAAAAACGTTTGCAGTCTTCGGCACGGAATTGTTACTTACAGGAAAGGAGAGAAAACTGCCTGTGGTTCGCCTCACGGGAGCTCTCGTGCGCAAACGAATAGGTCACCTCATTCGGATTCCCAAACGCAGGGATCAAGACAGGCCATCGAAGTCTTCCTTTGGGTACCCGTGCCGCGTCTCGGACAATGAGTTCCTTGTGACCTGGAAACACATAAAGGCCCATCAGAGGGCTGAGATCCCCTTCAAAGACCGGTCGCCACCGGCTCCCCGCAAAACGTGGCCATTCCATTGACACGCGAAAGCATTTTTTCCTGCCCTGGGGGGTCCACTCCCCTTGCCGACTTCATAAGGTAAATCCATAAAACAGAACCTCAAATCAAAGGGTTGGTAAACCTGCCCGCGGCGCCAGGAGGGAGTGGGTGGGTTGTTTTTTTTGAAATGATCCAGGGAGAAGGAAATCGCCAATGGGACGAAACAACAGACTGCGACAGGGCCCCAGCGGGCGCTGGTTGTGGATGATGGTGGCCTTCCTGGCCATCGGCTTGATGGGGGCCAATGGCGGGGGCGGCGACGCCCACGACCACTTCACGCCGTTCAGCTTCCTCACCGATCCGGCCTACAACCTCGGCGAACAGATCGCCTTGATCATGAACGTTTTTATCGCCTTCCTCGGCCTGGGTTACGCCTGGATGCTCATCAAGGAGGTATACAAGACCGACACGGGCACGCCGCGCATGCAGGAGATCGCCAAAGCCGTGCGCGAAGGGGCCATGGCTTACCTGAAGCGGCAGTTCACCACCGTATCTTTCATGATTGTGATCATCACGGTGGTGTTGGTATGGACCGCGCCTTACCACGAGGATACCGGCTGGCACGTCAAAATCGGCCGCGGCATTGCCTTTTTGATGGGCTCGATCTTTTCCGCCACCGTCGGTTTCGTGGGCATGTACCTGGCGACCGACGGCAACCTGCGCGTGGCCGCCGCCGCCCGCACCAGCTTCGGCAAGGCCTTGCAGATCGGCTATCGCACCGGCACCATCACCGGTATGTTGACCGACGGCCTGGGCCTTTTGGGCGGCTCGATGATTTTTCTCTACTTCGGCGAACGCGCCTACGAGGCCCTGATCGGCTTCGGCTTCGGCGGCACCTTGCTGGCGTTGTTCATGCGCGTCGGCGGCGGCATCTACACCAAGGCCGCCGACGTCGGCGCCGACCTGGTCGGCAAGATCGAGGCCAACATTCCCGAGGACGACCCGCGCAACGCCGCCACCATCGCCGACAACGTCGGCGACAACGTCGGCGACTGCGCCGGCATGGCCGCCGACATCTTCGAATCCTACGAGGTCACCATCGTCGCCGCCATGATCCTCGGCTACGCCTCGTTCGGCCACAAGGGGGTGATCTTCCCCTTGCTGGTGCGGGCCATCGGCGTTATCGGCTCCATCATCAGCACTTACTCGGTCAAGACAGGCGACACCGGCGACGTCGGCAGCGCCATGAAGGCGGTCACGCGCGGTTTCTGGATCGGCTCGGCCATCAGTATCGGCGGCTTCATGCTCCTGGGGCTGGCCTACCTCCGCTTCGATCAGCAATACATCGTCAACCAGGCGGTGGAACGCGGCCTGTATCGGGAAAATTCATTCGTGGCAGCCCTGAACGAACAGCTAAAAAAGGACAAAAAAGTAAGCCTGCAGGGTAGCGCCGCGGCGACGCTGGCGGAGGCAAAAAAGAAAGCCACGGAGAAGAAGGAGACGCAAAAGGCCGAAGCCGCCGCCGCCCTGGAAGCCCGGGTGGCCGATTGGAAAAGCATGGAGGATGTGGACAAGGAGCTAAAGCAGGCCAAGGACGCCAAGAAAAAGGCCGGGGATCCCACCACGCGGGGCAAAGAACAGGCCCGCCTCGAGTTGCTGCTGGCCGTGGTGGACGGCTATCGTGGGGCGGTGGCCCGGGGTTGGAGAAACCTGGGCGAAACCCCAGAGGAGACCCAGACCAAGCAGATAGCCTTGAGCAAGACCAAGGATGCCAAAGACAAAGAGGTCTTTGTGGATTTGGCCACCATCTACGTACCCTTGCAAAGATGGGACATGCGGCCTGCTTATACTTGCTTCATCGGCATCATCCTGGCCATTCTTCTCAACTTCTGCACCGAATACTGGACCAGCACCGAATACAGCCCGGTGAAATCGCTGGCCAAGAGCTGCCGCACCGGCCATGCCACCAACATCATCCAGGGCATTGCCGTCGGCTATGAAAGCTCGGTGTGGGCGGTCATCATCATCGCCGTGGCCATCCTCGCCTCGGTGCTCATCTACGCCGGCACCAGCCCGGTGTTCATCGCCTACGGCGTGGCCATGTGCGGCATCGGCATGCTCACCCTGACCGGCAACACCATCTCGATGGACGTGTTTGGCCCGGTCGCCGATAATGCCAACGGCATCGGCGAGATGGGCTACAACAAGGACTCCAACAACCAGGAGTTGAAGGACACCGATCCGGGCTACATGAAGCCGGAGGATTACAAACGCTCGCGGCAAATCCTCGCCGACCTCGACGCCGTCGGTAACACCACCAAGGCCGTCACCAAGGGCATCGCCATCGGCTCGGCGGTCATCGCCGCCGTGTCGCTGTTCGCCAGCTTCATCGCCGTCATGGCGACAGGCTCCGAGGAAGGCATCAATACCCTGAGCACGGCGGACTTTCTGGAAGGGGCGGCCACCTTGACCGTGGCCGAGCCGTACGTCTTCATCGGCATGCTCCTCGGCGGGGCGGTGCCGTTCCTGTTTTCGAGCATGACGATTCGCGCGGTCGGCCGGGCCGCTTACCTGATCGTACAGGAATGCCGGACGCAGTTCAAGGACCCGGACATCTGGGCCAATCGCAAAAAGCCTGATTATGGCCGGGTCGTCGATATCTGCACCGGCACGGCCCAGAAAGAGCTAGTCGGGCCCGGGCTGTTAGCCATGTTCACGCCCATCCTGGTCGGCTTCACCATGGGGCCCTACGCGCTCGGGGGGTTCCTGGCGGGCATGATCCTGGCCGGGCAGCTCCTGGCCGTCTTCATGGCCAACTCGGGCGGCGCCTGGGACAACGCCAAAAAAACCATCGAGGACCAGCCGCGCTCGAGCCTGACCGGCAAGGGCTCGGAAACCCACAAGGCCTCGGTGACCGGCGACACCGTCGGCGACCCGCTCAAGGACACCGCCGGCCCGGCCATCAACCCGCTCATCAAGGTCATGAACATGGTCAGCCTGCTCATCTTGCCCCTGGTCATCCAGTTCAACCTGGTGAACGCCACGGTGAGTCGCGGCACCGGTATGCTTGTCCTGCTGGTCGCCCTGGCCGCCATCGCCTGGTCGTGGTGGCAATCGAAGCGCGAGTCGCCGGAAATGCGGCAAATGGACGAAGAATTCGCCAAGGCCGCCGCCGAGGAACAGGCCAAGGCGGGCGCTGGTTCTCCCGAGGGACATTGATGCCGGGAGGGTGAGAGCACTCACGCTGTTTTACGGGGTACCTGGACTGGTTACCCTGAGAGGATATTGAGCAACAGGAATCGGCCATGAGCGAACAGGTTCGCATTCCCGCCTGGGTAAAGGATTTGAAATCCTTCCGCCGCTGGGCGCGGTCGGATGATTTTCCCGAACAAGGCTGGTTTTCACACCTCAACGGGGAACTTTGGGTGGATCTAAGTATGGAACGACTAATTCACAACCAAATAAAAACCACCTACACCATTGTCGTCGGAGGAATGGTTGTGGCCGAAAACGTGGGCCGCTACCTCAGTGACCGCATGCTCCTCACGAACCTGGACGCACTCCTGTCTACGGAACCGGACGGCATGTATTGTTCCTACGAATCTCTGGAGAAGGGCCGAGTCCATTTCAAAGAAGGGGACGATACCCTCGAAATTTTGGGGACCCCCGACATGGTCCTGGAGATTGTCAGCAAAACGTTGGTTCAGAAAGACACGGTCATTCTTCCTGACCTGTACTGGCAGGCGGAAATTCCTGAATACTGGCTCGTGGACCCGCGCGCGGAACCCGTCCAATTCGACATCCTGCGTTATACCTCGCGCAAATACGTGGCCGCCCGAAAACAAGAAGGCTGGGTAAAATCCAGCGTATTTGGCAAAGCATTCCGACTGTCGCGGCGGCGCGGGGTCTCGGAGTTCTCTTTGGAGATCCGCTAAACCAGCGCTCTCGCGCTCTCACTCTCTCCTACGGGCCCACGCGTTCGTACTGGTTTTTGAAGTGGGCCACCGCTTCGTCGGGGTTCATGTTGAAGACGGCGCGGCCGACGGTGTGCCACTGGCCGGCCTGGAAGAAGAAGACGGCCGAGGCGTTGCGCAGGTTGCCGACGGCGGCCAAGCCTTCCATGTCGCCGCCCTCAACGGCTTCGAATTGAATGGTGACGCCGACCAGGGCGGCGATCTGGCTGGTGGTCTTGTCGCGGACGAACTCGACGCCGTTTTCCCACTGGCAGTCTTTCCACAACAGGCCGCGCGGCTTGCCGCTGGCCGCCGCCGCCTTCATGAACTGCGCTTCCAGGCGCTCGCGCTGCAAGTGGAACAGCTCGCGGGCCCGCTCGATCCGCACCGCGCGGCCAAACGCCCGCAGCGGCCGCCATAGCAGCAGCACAGCGACCACCACCACCGCCACCACCAGGATCACATAAAACCACGGCCCCATGGCTAGACCTCAGCGCGGGCGATCTTGTGCTGCCAGGCAGTTATTGTCACCAATAATCTTCTCCCTGTTCCGCATTGTAAGGTGGCAATTTTCATCCCTTGCCATGATTCTTAAACAATCATTGAGGTCCATAGTTGGTCCTGGATTTCTGGCTCTCACGCCTACACCTGGGGGAGGTGGCTTTCCCGTGCCGTTTTTCTAAACCCGAGCAAAGCAAACCAGTCCGGCAAGGATCCCAGTTCGTCCCGCGAAAACCAGTCCGGGACTCCCTCCAACTCTTCGGAAGGAATCTGTCGGGCAGCGAGGAAATTCTCGCCGTAGTTTGTCCAGGCGGCAATGATTTCGGGGGGCCGGGCTTGTTCCAGAATCTCTTTGATTTCCCGTTCCACCTGGTTCCGAACGTCCGGCGAAGGCGAAGACCTGGCCCATGGAACCCAAACCGGCCAGCGGGGATTCTCGCAGGGGGCGATAGCGGCGATAGCGCGTTCCCAGGCATCCGGGGGCAACAGAGCCAGGCGAAAGATGCGCACGGCATGATCGTCATCCCAATCCAGCATGTCAAAGCGATAGGCCGCGGCGCAGGTCGGGCATTGCAAGAGGCCCGAAGTCGGCCCATCGTAATACCCCAGGGCGATGATCTTTGCAAAAGGGGATCGCACGTTTCTCAGGCTATCAGGGTTCCGGCAGCAAGGAGTCGGCGGTGTCAAGGTAAACTCCTAGTTCTTGATTCGGCCAAAAAGACGATTGAATAAATCGGCCACCTCTGGGGTAACCGGCTTGGGAAGTTCGATGGTTCGGTGCAGCGGATCGGCCCCCGTGTGATGCACGTGGAAATGTTTTTCCACCTCGGACCGGCTTTGCAACGCAATTGTAGGTCGGCCTTTCCAGGCCGACGTCCCTTGCCCAGATTCATTGAGCTTGGGCGGTTCAGGTCGGGCTGGAAAGCCCGACCTACTAATTCGTTGCAAAGCCCCTCGGACCTGGAAGCGGTCTCTTCGGCGACCGCGCCGTGACGGAAACGCCGTGAATGCCGATCACCGCGTCCGCGGCAAGCTTCTGGGCCGACTCCGCCGCGTCCCCGAATCGGGTCAATATCTCGTCGGACTGGGGCACACTCTAATTCTACAGCATCGTCAAATACCGCTCCACCTCCCACGCCGAAACTTGGCGGTGATAATCATTCCATATCTTGCGTGGTAACCCGCGTTGGATCACTCA
>CAZFGM010000134.1:0-13393 GCA_964518515.1 uncultured Alcaligenaceae bacterium
ATGAGGTGTCGAGCTTTTTCCAGAAAAAGTCGTCGCGTTTGGCGGCGGCTTCGGGAAGAAGTTTTTGCGTGTAGGCGACGAGCTGATCGAACTGGCGCTTATGGCGCGAAGTTGGATCGAGTTCTTTGGCCAGACCCCTGGGGAGATCACCTTTGAGGAAAGGTTTGAATTCGCGCCCAAACAAGGAATACAGCAAGGCAACCGGGGCATCCTTGGAAAAGGCCAGAGATTTATAGCCCTGATATTGTTCTCCATTGCTGAATTGCCAAGGAATCAATTTGTTGAGCCGAAGTAATTCGTGGGTAAATTCTTTTTCCGTGGGTCCGGTGAGGCGGCCGGGGGCAGCCCCAGCCCGGCCCGGCTTCGCGGGAGGCGGCCCAGAGACTTCCGGGTGGGGGCCGGTCGCATCGAACAAACGGCGGGGAGCGATCAGACTGGCCAGTTCCGCGTCCCCGAATTCCCGCAAAAAGCCCCAGACGTTGCGGTATATGGGTTCTTGCCAGAGATGTTGCCGTGTACCGAAAGCTCCAGTAACCACCGTGAGGTCGATGCGCGCATCCAAGGCGCCGCAGCAATAAGACAACAATCCCCCTTCACCGTAACCGTAGACCGCCACAGGGAGGGGATTAGGCTGGCGGGTAAGCCAATCCACGGCGGCCAGGACCTTTTGCACCTCGTAGCCAATAATGTGCCGGCCCATTTGGTAGGCCATGCGGTAAATGAACTCCCGGTGCGGCTGGTTGGTAGCCCGGCCCACTTTAGGATTGCGCGACCACGAATCCCGGCGGTCGATCAGGACCGGAACAAGGACGCGGCACCCATTGTCCGCCAAGATGCGGGCAATCTGATCTTCGGCTGGCAATCCCGCAGTCAGCCCGGACAACATTTCCGGTGTACCATCCGCATCCGGCAGAGCTATCACGTTGGCCAGCGCTTTGTTGGTGGGTTCCAGCAACAATCCTTCCCCTTCTACTCCCGCCAACACCGACCAGCGGACTTGGTAGACTTTGAACCGGTTTGTCTGGGCGAGCAGAGCCGGCTGTTCCGGTCCAGAAATCCATTCCATGGTCGCGTGAACCCGCCTGTCGATTATCCCCAGGATTTTTCGGAGGCGATCCCGATTTGGGTTCAGCGATTTGGTATATGCCAAAGGGGAAGAAATATCCGGCTTCCAGTACTTCGCACGCTTTTTCACCGACAGTGCCGTCTCGCGGTCCAGATATTTGCCGATGCCCTCGACCATGACCTTGGCGAAATCGTCCTTGCCTTCCAGGAGCTTGGTGCCGGAAAGGGCCTGTGCGTGCACGGGCAGAACGAGGGCGAATAGGGAAATCGCGGAAAGCATCCACTTGAACATGGCGGCCTCGGTTGTGGTTAGTGACGAAGAATATCTGGCCGCGATTATACGGTGCCTTCAAGAGAAATGCATTAATAATTGAGCCACCAATGTCCCGTGGGTTGCGTGGTAAAAGCTCGCTCGGCGGTTTCGCGTTCGCCGCATCCTCGGTGCTGGCTACGCGAAACCGCCGAGCGAACTTCAATTACGCAACCTATTAGGCATTGGTTTTCCAGGATTCAATTAGCTTGTTTTTCGCGTTCGCCAAATCCCTTGGCGGGAAGATATCCGGGAGTCAAGAACCCCTGGAAGGTGTCGGCAGGCCGCGGATCGCATTCGGGTCAACCTTCAATCCGAAAACCACTCTCGCAAAATGGTTTTTAATTTTAGGAATGCCGGATCGGTGCACCGCGACAGTCCGACTTTTTCGGCCAACGCTTGATAAATCGCCGACGACCGGGGCAGGCGGACCACACGCAAGGCCGACTCCAGGGCTTCCTTGGGCCGGTCGGGTTTTAGCGCTTTCTCACGCAAAAACCGTGTTGCTTCAACCACGTGCGCAGGTCGGGTTCCCGTTCCCGCCAAACGAGCTCACTGTCCACATGAGGGGAATCGCTCCATACCCAAAATTTCGAGTTCCGGGTCAATCACTATTGCTCGGGCACGATCGTTCCAACCGGACCGCCTCAAGGCGCCCTCAATCTGGGCCTCGATTTCTTCCCGGTTTGAAACCTCTTGGCCACAACCTTCGCGGTCCAGGATCACCAGGGCATGGTCATGGGTTTTGACGAAAGATCGAAGGAATTCATGGGCTGTGCGGAGAGTCCCGGGGCCACCTTCGGGGTGGAGAAAAGATTGCCAGTCGGTTAACCGCTCACCGGAAAACCTAGAAGTTTCTTTCCTTCAATGATCTTGTTCCCCGAAAAGAGCAGAACTTTTTTGAGGGGAACAGGGGAACAAAGCAATGCCGACGTGAGAAATCGTGGAAAGAATCTTGGGAATGGAAGATGTCAATGGCTGGAATGTCGGCCGTCGGGGATCGCTTGCCGGCCCGGCCTAGGCCGGCCTAGGCCGGGCGCTGGCCGAATTGACTACTCCGCGACTTGGGCAGCGGCGTGTTGTCGCGCAGCGGATGCGGCGCGACGGCGGGCAGTCCCACCGCCTGGGCGGTGGGACCGATCCGTTTAACGAAGGGCGCCAGCGCCAGGGCCAGGGACGCCGGCGTCGGAAAACGATCGTCCGGCTGCTTGGCCATCATCCGTTGCAACACGGCGGTCAGCCCGGGGGGAAGGTCGTTGCGGAGCGACTCGACCGGCTCGGGCTGGGCCTGCTGATGCGCCAGGAGTTTCTGCATCAACGAGCCGGGAAAAGGCTGTCGGCCGGTGAGGAGGTAGTAGAACGAACAGCCCAGGCTGTAGATGTCGCCGCGAATATCGACGGTGTGGGCGTTCTTGGCCTGCTCGGGGGCGAGGTAATCGGCGGTGCCGACGACGCCGCGGGCCAGATTCTCCACCGTCTGGGCTGGCTGGCCGGACGGCAGACGAATGCTGGCCAGGCCCCAGTCGAGGATCTTGATCAGCGGCCTGCAGGCCTGGGTTTGTCGAAGGTCCTGGACCTGCCCGATGGGCTCCATCGTCAAGAACAGGTTCACCGGCTTGATGTCGCGGTGGACAATGTTGCGTTCGTAGGCGTGTTCCAGGCCCTGGGCCGTCTGGCGAACATAATCGCAGGCGACGGCCACGGGCAAGGGGCCCGACAGCCGCACATACTTACCCAGGTCGGTCCCTTCGATGTATTCCATGGCGAAGTAGGAGGTATCGCCGACCTGGCCCGCCTCGCGGAAGCGGGCGATGTTGAGATGGTCCAGCTTGGCCATGGCCTCGATTTCCTGGTGGAATTGTGCCCGGCCTTCCGGATCGGCCATTACCTCGGGGCGAATGACCTTGAGGGCCACGATGTCGCCATTGTCGGCGTGGCGGGCCATGTAGACGGTGCTCAGGCCCCCCATGCCTATGCGTTCCTGAATCTGGTAGGGCCCAAAGACCAGCTCGCCGCCGTTGCCGTCCAGGAGTTGATTGATCTGGTAGATGGTGAGCCAGCCGCGCTGTCCCAGAATCCGCGCCAGCGGCCGGGCGTCGTGGCAGTGTCCATTCACCAACTGCGGCAATTGGGCTAACTCCTCCGGCATCAACAGTTGATACCGGCGAAGCTCGTCCATCAAGGTGCCGGGGGAAATTATGGTCATGGCCGGAAAGTATCGCCTGATCGAGGGTTGCGTACCAAAACTCAACCGGAGGGCCCCAGGCGGGAGGGGGCATTTAAGAGCATAGCTTTTTTTTCGGCCAAGGACAAATTTTCTGGGATCACTTGGGTGCTGGGGGGCTTTGCAACGAATTAGTAGGTCGGGCTTTCCAGCCCGACCTGAACCGCCCAAGCTCAATGAATCTGGGCAAGGGACGTCGGCCTGGAAAGGCCGACCTACAATTGCGTTGCAAAGCCGTGCAGGGGAGAAGGGCGGAAAGAAAAATCGAAATCCGAAATTCGAATATCCAAATTCGAAACGGGGGGCTGGCACTTTCTTACGCTCCCACCGTTTCAGTCGTCGCCCCTTGCGCTTCGAGTAGTTGGCGATACCAGGCAGCGGATTGTTCGGCCCGCCCCGGCAAGGCGACGGTGCCCCAGACCAGCGACAAGGTGCGGCGGGTTTCCGGGCTGGTCTTGGTGCGCTGGGCATCCTTGACGGCGTTGGCGCACGGGCCCTCGGCATCGAAGAGGCACAGAAGTCCGCCCACATCGATGGATTGGCCGGAGGCGTTGAAGATGTAGCTGGACCCGGAAGGCGCCAGGCCCACGCGAAAAGGTTCCCGCGCCCGATCCAGATCCACGACGCTGATGGGCAAGCCGCTGTGCAGGGAAACGACGTTGCATACATCCACCGCGAGGTTGATGGACGTGAGGAGCTTTTCGTTGACCGCTTTGAGCAAGTATTCCGAGGCGGGCTTGCTGCGGCCGGTGGGTTTGAAGCCGCCCTGGCGCAGCAGGTTCCGCACGGCCTCGCGCACGCGGTCGTCGCTGTGCAAAGGAGCCGGCCCGCCAGCCGTCAACAGAGCGGCAAAGTCCGGCAGCGTCGCCGTCTCACCCAACGGCCGCGGAAAAGTGGTCGTAAATGCCTTTAGTTCGAGCAAAGGATGCGTATCGACAGTTATCGTCCCTGAGCCGGGCATATTATCACAACGATTGTTAGCGGGGAGCCGAAGGCGACCACGTTCTCCACGGTCGCCTGTGGCTCCCCGCTAAACGCGGGTGGTTATTTTTTCTCCTGGCGCTGCAAAGTAATCGTCGTATGCACGCCGTCCTCGCGGAATTTCAAATCCGCGCGGATGGCCCGAAACATTTCCAAAAGCTGGCCGTTGGGCGACGCCGGATCAACCCCGGCGTGCAAGTGCGGCCGGCGCACCGAGCCGTGCCGCTGGTTGATCATTTCGTCGGTCTTCTTGTCGTAGACGAAGGGAGCATTGTCGGCGCTGACCGGCTGGAAGCCGAGATAGCGCAGGGTCGCCGTCTTCACCTCGTCCTTGGCGGAATCCGGTCCGAGGACCCCGGCGCGGTAGAGGGAATACAGCAAGGTGTTGTTGGCCAGCGTGCGGCGATGGGTTTCCCATTCGAGGTAGAGCCGCAGGAAGTCCTTGGAGTGCACCGCCGCCGCTGGGCCTACGTGCAGCGCCGCGTTGACCTCGACCGGCTCGGAGGGCGGCAGCTTGCCTTTCTTCTTGGCATCCCAGCGGTCGATCAGGTCCTTGATCGGCTCCAGGCGCAGACTGATGTACCAAGCGCCGTCCACGGTAGCGTAGTACAGCGAGGGAAGGAAGGGATCTTTCTTCTTCTTGCCGTTGCCGCCGTCGATCAAGCCGAACAAATCGTTCTTGGCCTTGATCTGCACGATGGTGACGCCCTTGTAGGGGGGATCCATCGGCGCCCAGTCGATGGAATCGGGCAAGTTGCTCTGGATTTCCTTTTTGACAAAGGTCAAGACGCCGGCGAAAACCAGCGGATTGCGGATTTCCACGCCCACCGTGATGGGCATCTGGAAGAAGAGCCGGGCCTCTTCCTCGAAATCGAAGCGGCCGCGGTTGCCGGGTTCCAATTCGCGGCGGATCAGCAACTCGACCATCTTGGCATAGATCGGGCTGTCGTCGATGCGCAGAGTGACCCAGTCGCCGAGCCAGTTAAAGCCGGGGATTTCTTTGTTGAAGCCGCGAAGTTGGCGTTCGACGTCGCGGCGTTCTTCCGACTTGGGCGACAGGTGCAGGAAGAACTGGGCCAGGGTTTTCGGGCTGATCGAAGCCGGATCGAGCTTGAGGGTGCCGTCGCCGGCGATGGCCCGCAGCCGGTTGTATTCGGTGAGCTGGATCAGCGGCAGAATGTACGTTTCCCAGCGCACTTCCTTGCCCTTGAGCGACAGGCGCATGCCGATCGGGTCGAAGAATTGCCGCCACAGGCCCAGGTATTGCTGGCGGAATCGGTCATATTCCTGGCGCTCGTTGTCGGTGACCTTGTCGATGGGAATTTCGATGAGCGGCGTGGCGAAAGTCAGGGTGTTGTAGACGTCGGAGATGGCCAGTTTTTTGTCGCCGTCCCAGAAGGCGCCGTTGCCGTCGGGCGCGAAGATTTCCTCGGGCTTGAGGCCGGTGGCGGCCATCAGGTCATTGTGGTGCGGCGGCAGCTTGCCCGTCTCCCAGCCGTGGTACAGGGCCGCGTGCGTGACCATGTACAGGCTGGTCAGGCCCTCCAGCCGCCGGCGTTCCTTGATCCGCGTCGCCGGACCCACCAGGTTGCGGATGAAGGCATCGGACAAGAACAGAAAACCGTCTTCCTGCGGATCGTCCAGGCGGAACACTGTGCGCATGTACTGGAAGTCCAGCGAGTCGGCCAACGGCTTGCGCTTGCCCTTGTAGACGTCCAGCACGCGGCGCAGGCCGGCCGGCGAGTTGCTGTACACCACGTATTCATCGAAGATGGCCCGGTGCAGGCTGACCTCGCGCAGCGGCGTCGTGTAACTTTCGATCGTTATCTTGAGGTGCGCGCTCTTGCTTTCCTGCAAGTCCTTGAATTGCTTGCGGGTTTCCTCGATATACGGATCGACGGCGGCCAGGAACACGTTTTTGCCTTTGACGTGGAAGATCACCGTCAGATCGGTGCCCTCGCGCAGGTACGGATCGCTGCCGGTGATGGCCAGGCTCTTGACGACCGTCGGGCCGAACACGCGGGCGAGCTGGCCGCTGCGCAGGCAAAGTTGTTTTTCGAGGCGGTCCTTGAGGTAGTTGTCGCGGCTATTGACCTCGAAAGCGCGCGACAACGACGTGCCCCATTGGTCCATAAGATCGCCGGCTTCCAGAAACTTGGCGATGTTCTTGAAATGCAGGTAATAGTTGTCTTGCGGCACCAGCTTGGCCAGAGGCTCCGGCGCCGGCTTGTTCTTGCCCATCATCTTGACCCACGGATGCTCGGCGATGTCGATGCCCTGGATTTTGCCGATGTCGATGGTGCGCTGTCCCTTGTCGCGGAAATCGGTGTTGCGCAGGCGGTGCAGGGCCAGCGATTCGGCGATGGCGGCCGCGCCGGTGGTGATTTCGTACATCCGGCTGGTGATAAACTCACGATCGCGCAGGCCGCGATTCCACGGGTCGAACAGCCCCGGGGCCGGCACCTTGTGCTTGCGGCCGGTGGTCTCGCGGGCAAAGCCGTAAAAGCCGAACTCCGGCGTCAGGGCTTCCAGCACGGCAAACCGCGCCCCCTGGCTGGCCGCCCACTGGCCTTCCAGATCGTTGGCGGCGGGCCATTCGCGGGGATCGCGCTTGAAGCCCGCCTCCGGCACCGGCACCACCTTGGCCTTGCCCCAATCCAGGGCGACTTCGACCTCGGTCCAGCTTCCTTGCTGCCGGGCGATTTTCAACAAATACGATTCCCCTTTATCCTTGGCGGGTTCCTTGGCCTCGGTGGGATAAAGCAGCAGCAGCTTGGCTTCGCCCTTGCCCTGAACCTTGCCGAAGAATTCCAGGTTCTCGACCAGCGGATTGCCGGCGCGGACCGGTCCGTTTTTCGGATCGCCGAAGCGGTCGCCGAAGTTGACGCGCGGATACACGGCCTGAGTCTTGCCGTTCTGGGGCACGAGCTGCGGCAAGCGGGCCAGTTCCGGTTTGCTCACCCGCCACCAGGTCCAGCGCAGGTCCGGCCGCGGCAATTGCAGGTCCTTGGGCGCTTCGAAACGCACGTGGAAATAGGTGGTATTGCCCACCTTCTGCGTGCGCAATTCGCGCACGCCGGGCGCCTGCGCCCGCGCCGGAGCCGACCCCAGACCAGCCAGAGCCAGAATAAGCAGCGTCCTCCGCCATCGCGATGGGAACATGACCGGACCTCCTGTAGGGAAATGTTGCGAGTTCCAGGGTATTACCTAGGCAGGAAGGCCGGAGTGTCAAGGAAAAGGGTTGGCGTTTCGCGCCGGCGGAATTTCTCCGTAACCAGAACTCTAGCCGGACGACCCATGCTCGCCCGCGGCCTTGCCCCAGGTTCGCCAATGGGGAGCAAAGGAGGTGCCGTTGAAGGTCGTGTCCAGGCTGCCGTCAGCGTTGTAGCGCGCCAGGGCGAAGTCGCCAGGGTTTCCCGCCTCACCCGCGACAACAATCTTGCCGTTCACGTCGATCGCCACGCTTCTTGCAACACATATGCGGGCTCGGCCAGCGCGCCTTGTGCCTCGGCACGCCGACTGCTTCCAGGACGAGGGGCGAAGAAGGGCCCGAGGCGAACGGGTTTGCCCGTCTGCGCCGCCAGTTAGCGCCGTGCCGTGTCATCGTGGCGAAGAAGGGGCCCGGCGCGAACGGGTTTGCTCGTCCCTCGTCCCTGATCCCTCACCTCTGGCCAAGGTCGCGTCCCAGAAACTCAACGGAGTGCGTGTGCCGTGATTTGACGCGCTTGCACTTTTTCATCCTACAAGTTGAATCCCAAAAATAGTTTATGGCAATTCCCACTCACGCCACGGGTATACTTGTTTGTCGCCAGTGGAATTGCCGTGATGAACCCTGGTCGGTTTCATGGGTTAAAAACCCCAGTGGGGCTGGAGCACAGTATCGCGAGCTATCCGGCAAGAGCCGTTGGCGTTGCGAGCCAACGTCCCGTGACTTGGAACTCCAGTTGCACCGGAGGAAGGGGTGCGGAAAATGAAATTAACCGGCATTTCTCACCCATCTCGTGGCTAGGCACCATGCAAGTAGCACGGATTTCCTAATCCGTGGATGCGAAACGGCTTGGGAAATCCGTGCTACATTTGGTGAGAATTGCGGGTTATCCGCTATGCACTTCCCGCAGGCGGTCGTCCCCGGTCAGCGGCAACGCGACCCAGGCGGCGTTGCGGGCGTGCGAAGCATGGAAGGCGATGATGGTTTCCAGGGCATGAACGGCCTCCTCGCCCGCATAGGGAAACGCCGCCGCGCCATCGAGCCAGGCGACGATTTCCGCCGCCGCGCGATCCATGCTCGTGGCTTCGCTGCGCAGGCTGGGCCAGTAGTCGCGCTGGCCGTCCCAGAATTCCAGGGTCACGTCGTCGCCGCCGGCGATGGCGCGGCCCAGGGTGCCGTTCACGATGATACGGGCCGGCGTCTTGCCTTCATCGGGGGCATCCACGGTCGCCATCAGCCCGCTATCGAAACGCACAAGGCCCCAGCCGCCGGGATCGCGAAACTGGGGGCCGCGGCAGTCGGGCCGGCCGGTCAGATCGAGACTTCCCGAGACGGCTTGGATTCTCTGCCCTGTTAACATGAGGGCTGCATCGATCAGATGCGTCCCCACATTGCCAAGCCGGCCCATACCCCATTGCAGCGCCAGGGAAGTCAAGGTGCCCAGTTTCCCCGCCGCGACTAACGCACGCAAGCGGCGATAATTGGGATTGAAGCGGCGGTTGTGATTGATGACCAGGAGGGCGCCCGCTTCCCGGCAAGCGCTCAGCATGGTTTCGGCGTCCACCAGGCGGGTGGCGATCGGTTTTTCGCACCAGATCGCGCGAATGCCCCGGCGGGCGCAGGCCGTGACCATCTCGGCATGTTGCGGAGCGTAGGTTGCCACGCTGATTACATCGAGTTGTTCCCGGTCAATCAGGGTCCGCCACTCGGCATAGGTCTTGCAACCGGATCGGTGGGCAAAGCGTTGCCGGCGCCCTTCGTCCCGGCTGCTGCCGGCCACCAGCGCGATCCGCGGATGCCCCGTCAGGGCCGTCAAGTGGGTGCCGTCCAGGTCCGCGACGCGCTGGCCCAGGGCGTCCCCCGACACCTGGTCCGCGCCGCCGATAAAGCCCAAACCCAGGATACCCGCTCGGTAGATCGTATTCTTTGCGTTGGCAGGCATTGGTGCTTCTCGACAACCGGTCACACTTTCGCTTGTTGCAGTACGCGGTCGATTTTCGCCATTGTCTTCAGACCTGGGGAGTGCTTGCCGGTTTCAAGGCGGCTGATGGTTTCCTGGCGAACGCCGGCTCGGGCGGCCAACTCGGCTTGGGTCCAGCCGGCTGCTTTCCGACCGCGAATAATCTGCCGCGCGATGATGGCGCGGGCGGTTGCGATCGCGGGATAATGGCCGTGCTCGTCAGCGGGAGGCAACGGCGGAAGGTCTGGATCGTTGTCCTCAAGCAGCTTGGGGCGTTCTTGAGGTTGCGCGCGCAGGGCATTCTCGGAACGCAGCCGAACGTATTCGCGCTTATCCACTTGAATGGGTGTGCGGTTTCTCTTGCCGGTTGTGGTTTTCGTGCTCACGGGCCTCCACCAAAGGTAACGGTGACCACGCACTCAGGATAAGGGTATGACACATTTTGTCTAGTGATGCTAGCTTGCCACCGACAGTCTGAGGGCGACAATAACTGAGATCAGAGATCAGAGGTCAGAGATCAGAGATCATGCCGAGCGAATCTCTCCAGGCGATTGATGTTCACGGGCATTTCGGCCGCTACGATCGCGGTCCGGGCAGTCCGCTGAACGCGTTCATGACGGGGGATGTGGGCGTCGTGGTCGAGCGGGCCAAGCGGGCGAACATCCGGTTGACGATCGTCTCGCCGCTGGAAGCTCTGCTGCCGCGCGGCCAGGCGGACGTCGTTCAGGGGAACCGCAACGCTGCGGATACCATTGCCAGGACGCCGGAGTTCCGCCAGTACGTCGTCATTGACCCGCGCAAACCAGAGACGTTTCGGCAGGCCGACCAGATGCTGCGGCTGCCATCGTGCGTGGGGATCAAGATTCACCCGGAGGAGCACGTCTACCCGGTTAAGAAACACGGCCGACCGGTGTTTGAGTTTGCCGCGGCGCGCCGCGCGGTGATTCTGGCCCACACCAGCGAGCAATTCAGCCTGGCGTCCGACCTCGTCGATTTCGCCAACGAGTTTCCCCAGGCGCGGTTGATCCTGGCGCACATCGGCTGCGGTTGGGACGGCGACCCCGGGCACCAGGTGCGGGCCGTGCAGAACAGCCGGCACGGCAACGTGTACGCCGACACGTCCAGCGCCCGGTCGATCACGCCGAACCTGATCGAATGGGCCGTGCGCGAAATCGGCGCCGAGCGCGTGCTCTTTGGGACCGACACGCCGCTGTACCACGCCGCGATGCAGCGCGCCCGCATCGACCACGCCGACTTGAAAGACGACGAGAAGCGACGGATACTGTGTGCCAATGCGGAGAGGCTGTTCAGATTGCCGCCGGAGGTGCCAGAGGTTGGGCCCACGTGATCCTCTACCGCTCTGCGATTGGCCGGCTAAAAAATGTTGCACTTCCCAAGAGGCTTGTTATCTTCTTACCTTATGGGACTGTTTGGCGCTGATGATCGGATCTGTCCATCGTGTCAAGTGCTTCTCCCTGAAGGACGCACCGTTTGTGTGAAATGCGGGAGAAAGGTGGAGCCTCAGCCCACAGGCATCGGTTTCATCGATCTGGTGCGTAAGGTTCGGCCTTCCCTGGTTAACGGCCTCGGTCCGTTCTGGGGCAACGTTGTCGCGGTTGCCCTCCTGTTGATCCTCTTGATGATCGTGGTTGGCATTGCCTTTTTCATCAAGTTGGTCCGCGCGTAGAACGGCGTATGCGTCAAAAAGGGGGAGCAAACGTGAGACACTTTATTGTTCTGACCGCCGCCGTGGCGCCGTGGGTCGTGCTGTTCCCCGCCGTTTCCCCAGCCCGGGTGACTGCTCCGACGGTCGTCACCAACCCGGCCACGGCTCTGGGCCAGACGGCGATGTCGGTCAACGGCACGGTGCATCCGCATGGCCTGTACACGACCTACTACTTCGAGTACGGCCCAACCACCGACTACGGGATAAAGACGCCGGCCGTGCCGCTGCCGCCGCGGCTGGCCGCCTACTATCATGAGAATTGGGACGACGGCATGGGCGGTTGGGATAGCTGGCTCAAGACGAGTCATCACAAGGACGGCGGCGCAGCGCGCGGCTTCGTGCGCTTCGCCGAGCCGAGCCGAAACGACCACAACCACGACAACGGCATCGGCACGCTCCACCTGGTCAAGTATCTCTATCCCGGTTTTCACCCCGGCAAGGCGCCGTCGGTCTCGCTGGGCGGCGGCGACCCCGACTTCCGCGACGCCCGCATTGGCATCTCCGTTCGCGGCAACGACTGGAAGCCCAGCGGCTCCGAGCTGCTCTGGTGGACGCAGAGCCAGCTCAACCCCGAAGTTGGACCCTCCGGCAAGTGGAAACGGCCCAACTGGGCCTACACCGGCTTCTACCTCACCGACTACCTCCAGGACGGCAAGTGGCATAAGATCGAGTACCGTTTGACCAACGACACCCGGAACTGGACCTACGGCGGCGGCAGCGGGGGTTATGTTTACGGCTCGATCGATTTCTGCCAGCGCCATCTCAACATCGATCTGTTCCACATGCTCGCCTTCATCGACGTCAAGAATCCGCCGACCGGCGCCATCGACTTCGACGAGCTGACCATGGCCTACCGCAATTACTCGCTCTTGTTGCCCAGTAACGGCGGCAAGCTGGCAAGCGCTCCGCCCGGCGGCGACGACCCCGCGCGACTCACTGACGGTTGGCGGAACGGCAAAGACCGCGCCTGGCGCAGCGCGGCCAAGCCAAAGGACCCTCTGGAGTTCGTCTGGACCTTCGAGCGGCGGGTGACCATCGATACCGTGCAGCTGCATCAGAATCCGGACTGGCCGGCCAAGGACGTCGAGGTGCTGGTCGCCGCCGACGGCAAGACATTCAGGCCGCTCGTCAAGCGCACCCTGCCGGAAAAAGGCGTGCCCAACGCCAACTGGGCCTTCACGCTCGATACCAAGCTCAAGGCGCCGGCGACCGCGCTCAAGGTCCGCATCCACTCCGGGTACCGGGCGGAACACTGGGGGCTGGGCGAGATCGAGGTATTCGGCACGGGCGCCATCATGCTTCCGGACGACGACATCTACCACGTGAACACCGACGTCTCGGGTCTGAAGCCGGGCACGTTGTACCATTATCGGCTGGTGGCGACCTCGCGCGCCGGCGTGACGCGCGGTCCCGACCGCACGTTCACCACCCCCGCCGACAAGAAGCCGCTCGCCGCCACGGGGACGGCCAGCCGCATCACGGCCACGTCGGCCAAGCTCGAGGGCCGCCTCAACGCCCTCGGCGAGGGGACGACTTTTTACTTCGAGTACGGCCCGAATACCAAATACGGCGCCCGGACGACGCCCGCCTCCGGCGGCGTCCAGATCACGCCGCGGACCGCGATCGGCCACCTGACGAACTTGAAGCCGGCCACGACGTACCATTATCGGCTGGTCGCGAAAAATACCCACGGGACGACTTATGGCGCTGACGTGACGTTTCAGTCGGCCGCGGGAAAGTAGGGAATGCACAGTACTTCACGGAGAGCTGATGCGTGGCCAGACGATCCCAATCTGAAGCGATGCCGGCCGATCCTTGGCGGAATTGGCATCGTCTTTTCGGCGTGCTGCTGAAGGACCAATTGACGGGGTCGCCATTCACGGTCGAACTGGAAAAGGACCTATGGCTTCTTCCGGGAC
>CAZFGM010000135.1:0-13355 GCA_964518515.1 uncultured Alcaligenaceae bacterium
TCGGCGGCCGGCGGGGTCGGAGACCCGCGCCGAACGGGGGAGACGAGGTGCCGGCGGCCGCAGGCTTTAGCCGGCTTTAGCCTGCGGTGGTTTACAACGCATCGTTTGCCCGCCGGCAGCCGCGCATGCTCAAGCCTGCGGCTACAATGGTGTGTTTGAAGCAGGAACGAACAACAGGCCAATTGCAATGTCGGTTGTCGAAAAATGGGGCAAAAAGTCCGGAATGTTCCGCGCGGAACATGGCCAACCACCGTCACGAAACGGTTCTATCGGACATCCCTCGGTCGGCAAAGGGGGCCATCGGTTTTTTAGGGGCTTTATCCCCCAGTTACCTGCCGCTCGGCTAAAGGGCCGATCACGCGGCGGTTAACACGATACAGGTATTGCTGCCGCCGAAGCCGAACGAGTTGGATACCGCGACGCGGACGGGCTGTTCGCGGGCCTGGTTGGGCACGTGGCAGAGATTGCATTCCGGATCGATGTTGTCGAGGTTGATGGTGGGGGGGATGGCCCGGCGCTCGAGGGCGATGATGCAGGCCAGGGCTTCGACGGCGGCGGCGGCGGTCAGCAAATGGCCGGTCATGCTCTTGGTCGAGCTGACGGGTATGCGGCGAATCGCCGGGCCGAACACCGTTTCCAGAACGCGTGCTTCGGCGATATCGCCGACCGTGGTGCTGGTGGCGTGTGCGTTGACGTAGTCCACGTCGGCGGGGTCGAGGCGTGCGTCGGCCAGGGCCTGGCGCATGGCGGCGATGGCCGGCTCGGGATCGGGATTGGGAATGACCATGTGGTAGGCGTCGCTGGAGGCGCCGCAGCCGGCCAGGCGGGCATAGGGGCGGGCCGAGCGTTGACGTGCGGTGGCGGCTTTTTCCAGGACGAACAAGGCCCCGCCCTCGGCCAGGACAAAGCCGTCGCGGTCGCGATCGAAAGGCCGCGAGGCGGCTTGGGGCTCGTCATTGCGTCGCGATAAGGCGCGAAGGTTTCCGAAACCGGCCAGGGCCATGGGGGTAATGTTCAGGTCGCAGGCGCCCGCCAGGCACACATCGACCCAGCCGTGTTCCAGCCAGCGACGTGCCAGGCTCAGGGCATAATTGCCGCTGGCGCAGGCGGCCGACAGGCTCACGCTGGGACCGGACAATTCCAGGCGCTGCCCGAGCCAGTGGACCAGGGGCAGGGCATTGTGGTGCGGCGTGAACAGGAGCCGGCCCCCTTTCAGGCCATTCCACTCCCAGGCGCCGAGCCATTCGGTGGCCGTGCCCAGGACCAGGCCAACGCGCACCTTTTGCCGCTGGTCCCAGCAACCGGCATCCCGGAGCGCCGACGTGGCGCACCACAGCGCAAGCTGCTGAAGGGGGGTCAGGTCCGCAGTAGCGACGTATCCTTCGGGACAAGGAACGGCTTCCACCCGACCGGCCATTTGTGACGGGAGGTCCGTCACGGCAAACGCGCGGACGCGGCCAACCCCCGACTGACCGGCCAGCAGACGGCCGGCGATGTCTGGCAAAGTATTCCCCAACGGCGTGGCGGCGCCGACGCCGGTGATCCAGATGGGCTCACGCACAACCGGTCTCCGTTCCGGATCGCGGCTGGCGGGCGGGCGACGAGCCGAGGTCTGTAAGTACCCGGGTCCTTACGGACCTCGGCTCGCCACCGGGACTCCAACCCGCGCCCCGCAGCCGTACCCATCCGCCGCCGGCGGGAAAGCGCCAGGTCGCGGGCCTGGCATTTTCCAGGGCGTCCAGCAAGGACTTTAGGGAAAAGGTGTCAGGCATCATTTCTCCTTGGTTTTCGGCGGAAAAGGTACCAGACTGCTTTACCCTCTCCCAGCAAAAATCCAAAGCCGATTCTTCCCCTTCATTACCCGGCCTGAGAGCCAAGGCCAAAGCCAGACACACCGGATGCGGGCTGGTATTGCCGTTGCTATTTTTTTCCACGGGGATCAATTCCGGATCGTATTCGGTCACCACCACCCATAAGCCGGGGAGGGCCTGGCAGGTCAACAAGGTGGCGGCCAGGCGCAGGGTTTCGGCGGCGGCGCCGGGCCCGCCGCCCACGCCAAAATTCGGGCCGTGCAAGCGCAGCACCTGGCTGATAGTCCCGGAAAGCGCGTGCAACGACTCGTGCGGGATCAGGTGCGGGGAAATGGCAAAGGCGCCTTCTTCCCGAAAGCGGCCCAGGGCATCGGCCCAGGCCTGCCGTCCCAAAAAACACGGACCGGCGAGGGCCCCCCAAGCGGCAAAAGAGATGCCGCTCAGATCGTGTTCGTGAATTGCCTGAAGAACGGCGGCCAAGCCGGCCACGGTTTGCGGATCGGCATGCTTCAACAACGACGGCGCGATGGCATCCTTCAGCGGCCGACCCGGTTGCCGGCGCAGGACTGCCAAACCCTCCGGAGTGACCCGCACAATAGCATGGGCGGCTAAGCCACAGGTAAGGAAATCCGTGTCGGGTTTTATCAAGGAAGTCGAAATGGTCACGCCGGGAATCCTTTCTGGGAGGGCGGGCTGGGAATCGGGGAGGGTTTAGGCAAGAAAAAGGGGCCGTCCCACATCGTGGCCCCCATCCATAAAAGAATCGGTTCAACCTGTCAACCCAGGTTACCGATATCAGCGAAAACCGGGCAGTTGTGCTTGTCGGGGGACCTGGAATTTGGTTTAAATGATTCCGCTTGGTTTTTTCAATCATTGAACATCTGTTTAGTTTAGAGACTATCCGAAAAGGGGACAGGACCATTTTCGGATAGCAACCGGAAACCGATGAATCCTTGCCCCATGCACACCCTTGCCCAGGCCATGCGCCAGCATGGCATGGTCCGTTTCGTCGAGCATTTTTTCGACCTGTTTCCGGATTGCCATCTGAAAGACTTGGTGGTCGATGCGCTGGGCCCCCATCGGGAGATGGAGGTCAACGGCCGCCGCGTCATCAACTTCGGCTCGGACAGTTTTCTCGGCCTGGACCAAGACGCGCGCGTGCGTGCGGCCATCGCGCGCGGGCTGGAGCGCTGGGGCAGCCACAACGGCGCCTCGCGCATCTTCAACAGCGTGCGCACCTATGAGGAAGCGGAAACCAAGCTCGCCGCCTGGCTGGGCACCGAGGCGGTATTGATTTACCCCTCGGTGACTTTGACCAACCTGGGAGCCCTTCCGGGCCTGGTCAGCCGCAAGGACCTGCTCGTCGTCGATGAGCACGCCCACAACTCCATTCAGGAAGGGACCAAGATAGCCCAGGCCAACGGCGTGAAAGTGGTGTTGTTTTCCCACAGCGACCCCAAAGACCTCGAGCGCGTGCTGACGGAAAATCAACCCTACCGGATTGCCCTTGTGGCGATTGACGGCGTGTACAGCATGACAGGCGCCCTGCCGCCGCTGGCCGAGCTGAATGCGGTGTGTTTGCGTCACAACGCCGTGTTGTACGTGGACGACGCCCACGGCACCGGTGTTCTGGGCCGGCACGGTCGCGGCACCGTGCTCGAGGCCCTCGGCAGTTACGCCAACACCTTTGTCGTCGGTTCGCTGTCCAAGGGGTTTTCTTGCTTCGGCGGCTTCATCGGTTGTCCGGCCCCGTTCAAGATGCTGCTCAAGATGCGGTCGAACACGTATATTTTTGGCGGTCCGGTGCCGCCGCCCTACCTCGACGCCATTTGCGTCGTCTGCGACATTCTGAATTCCCCGGAATACGAGCAGATTAACGGCCGGCTGACCGGCAATGTGCAACGTCTGATCGCCGGGGCCGGGCGCCTGGGCCTGGCGGTCCTGGGCGGCCTGACCCCCATCGTCTCCATCCTGGTGGGGCATGAGGAAGCCACCCTCAAGGCCGGCCATTTCCTGTTCGAAAAGGGCTTCTACGTGCAATCCGTGACGTTCCCGGCGGTGCCCTATCACGCCGGCGTGCTGCGCATTCAGGTGAACGCCAATCACCTAGCCGAAGCGATCGATCGCCTGGTGGAAGCCTTGGCCGCCTTGCAGAAGGTAATTCCCCTGCCTGGCCCGGAAGCGCTGCGGCCGGCCGCGTGAGAGTCTACTCATCCTGCCAGCGTTTGCCCTCCAGCCCGCTTTCGCATTGACAAACGCCGGGACGACCATGCACTTGGCCGCGCGTAAAAAGCGCTTGCCGAAAACGCAAAGTTCCCAAAAAGGGAACTTTGTTCTTGACGTGAGCGCCGGGACACGATACAAAAAAAAATGCGAATCATCGCGAAGAAAACGCTCAAGGACTACTGGGCGAAAGAGCCGGCCGCGCAAGCGGCCTTGGAGGCGTGGCACGCGGAAGCCAAGAATGCCGAGTGGTCTGCGCCTGCCGACGTCAAGGCCAGTTACGGCACGGCGAGCATCTTGAAAGATGGCCGCGTCGTGTTCAATATCTGCGGCAACAAATACCGGCTGGTGGTGTGGATTAACTATGAATTCTACACAATCTATGTCCGGTTCGTGGGAACCCACAAGGAATACGATGAAATCGATGCCCAAACGATCTAGCGGCGAGGTCGAGCCATGAAACCGAAAATCATCAAAACGGCGGCGGATTACCAGGCAACCCTGGCACGCATCGCCACGATTTTCCTCGCCAAGCCGGGCACGGCCAAAGGGGATGAGCTGGAACTGCTGCTGCATTTGGTGGAAACCTACGAGGACAAGGCGTACCCGATTGATCCGCCCGACCCGATTGCGGCCCTGCGTTTCCGGATGGAGCAAGAGGGGCTCAAGCCCAAGGACTTGATTCCGTACATCGGCAGCAAAAGCAAGGTCTCGGAAGTGCTTAGCGGACATCGGCCCTTGAGCTTGACGATGATCCGCAAGCTTGTAACGGGGTTGCACTTCCCCGCCGAGGTGGCGTTACGGGCGGCGAAATCCCGGCCGCCGCGGCGAACCGCCAAAGAGCGCGCAACCCGGCGGTTGCAGGCCGCCGGCACGCGCTGAGAACTCTTGCCATCGGGATCACCGTGAAGGATAATCCTGCTGCATCGCGATCTGGCAGAGTTGTACGGACCTCGGCTCGCCCGTTATTACGCCGCCGAAGATTTCGCCGGATCGGCCAGTTTCGTTTCCAGCAAGCCCAACACATCGCCGACGGTGACGAGTTTTTCCAGCTCCTGATGGCTCAGGCGGATACGAAAACGCCGCTCGATCTGCGACACGATGCTGACCACATCGACCGAATCCAGGCCCAACTGCTCGCGCAGGTTCATGCCGTCTTGCACCTGAGGGAAGTTTTCCCCCATGTCGGCCTCGAGAATCTCGATGAGCACCTGGCGAATCTGCTCGCGGGTGTGCATGTTCGATTTCCTTGTGTATTGTTTAGCGGGGAGCCGAAGGCGACCGTGTTGTCGAGCGGTCGCCTTCGGCTCCCCGCTAAACGAGTCTTAACGACGCACGCGGATCAGGTGCACCACCGTGCGGTGGCCCTGCTCGACGAATTCCTGGCGCAGGAGCCGCTGGCCCTCATCAAACCATAAATCCACCGGGCTCGATCCGCCACTGACGCGGAAATGAAAGCATTTCACCGGCTGATTGGCCACGGTGGTCTGCTCGGGACCGATGTAATCCAGTTTGCCCATAAAATCCTTGCCGTTGTCGGCGTCCAGGACCGGGACCGGGTTGTTGGTGCGGGCATCGGCCAGTTTCCAGAAGCTGTTGACCCACACGTCGGGACGGATCTTGCGTTCCAAGGCGTTGACGCGAATGCGCAACTGATTGCCGTCGGCGGAGCCGACGATGTCGGTGTGTTTGCCGTTGTCGTTGGCGTTTACCTTCAGTCCCACGAGGCGGCCGTCCTTCCACCATTCCGTGGCCTGGACGTCGTAGGAATAGTTGAACACCACGCGGTTGAGGCGGACGGAGGCCTTGGCGGCCATGACAGTCATGCCGTCGTCCTGGGTGGTGATGGAAATCTGCGATCGGCCGGCTTCCTTGCCGTCCACGGTGATGACGTAGTCGCGGTGCTCGACCGTGGGCGCCGCGGGAGCGGGGTTCGCGGTCAGCAGCAGGGCAAACAGAATGAGAACGGCTTTTCCTGGGTGGCGCAACTTTCCCTGTCGCGTCATCTTGTCAACTCCTTCCCTCAACCGGCTCGGTTCAATCCTCTTCTCTGCCGGCCCCGTGGCGGCGGACAGAACTATACCAAAACCCGAAAAATCACCAAGCCGAATTCGCTTTCCGCCGCCGGGCCAAGGAATCCGTTTTCTGTAGGGAACGGCCTCTGTACCGTTCCGTTGGGCCAGGATCGTGGCAAACTCACGGAACGCCACGGAGGGCGTTCCCTACAGCCGGGTCGTGCAAGTAAGAAAATCGCGGCAAGCCAAGTGATCTTGACAGGCGGGGGGAACAACCTAAAATCGAGGAAACAGTGCTAATGCCTCCCTGCTGTACTCACCTCTTCAACCTGCCGCTGTCTCTGTTCAAATTCTTGGGCGGCGCCGCGGTGAATGATGGGGCAGCATCTCGAGACCATTCCTGCCGGAGCTTGAAACGTGGAAAAAGCGCCGGCGGGCACTCGTTCCCGGCATGGCGGCCGGGGACCGTGAGCACGCCCCTTGTCCATCCCCGACTTTGGCTTGGAACCACCTGAAAAGTGCGCCACGCCGCAGGAATCCTGTCCAGGCGTTGACAAGGCCCGTGCTGACCCCACGCGTGGGCCGATTTTCCCGAATGACGTGCGTCGATGGCCCCTGGCAAAACCAGCGACAGCCTGTATTTGATTGACGCTCATTCGCTCATCTTCCAGGTGTTTCATGCCCTGCCGGAGATGACGAGCCCGGCCGGTTTGCCCACCAACGCCCTGTTCGGTTTCACCAAGGACGTTCTTTATGTGCGGACGGAAAAGAAGCCGGATTACCTGGTTTGCGCCTTCGACGTGGCCGGGCCGACTTTCCGCGACCACCTCTATCCGGACTACAAGGCCAACCGCGCTCCCATGCCGGACGATCTGCAACTCCAGATTCCGCTGATTTATCAGATGTTGGAGGCAATGCGCGTTTCGGTGGTTGGTGTGGAAGGCTATGAAGCTGACGATGTGATCGCCACCCTGGCGGTCGCCGGCGCGGAGCGAGACCTGGACGTGTTTATCTGTTCGGGGGACAAGGATTGCCGCCAGCTATTGAGCGACCGGGTCAAGATCTTCAACCTGCGCAAGCGCGAAGTGTTTGACGCCCAGGCCCTGGAAAAAGATTGGGGCGTTCGACCAGATCAGGTAATCGACTTGCAAGCCCTGGTAGGGGACAGCGTGGATAACGTGCCTGGTGTCCCGGGCATCGGCCTGAAAACCGCGGCCAAGCTGCTACAAGAATACGACACGCTTGAGATTTTGTTGGCCCACATCGATGAAATCGCCGGCACCAAGAAACAGCAAAGCCTGCGCAGCGCTGGCGAAATCCTGACGACCAGCCGCCAGCTCGTTCGCCTGGCCACGGATGTTCCTATCCCCATGGATTGGGACGCCTGGCGGCTGCAAGAGTGGGATGCGCCGCGACTTTTACCACTGTTTCGCGCATGGGGCTTTCACCGCTTCGCGGAGCAGGTTCGCGAAGCTTCGCGGGCGCGCCGGCCTCTAACAACTGTCCAGGCCCGCGAAACGGTGCCCCCGCGCGCCGTTCAGGGCGACCTGTTCGGCGGCCTGAGCGACGATGGCCAGGCACCCCCTCTTTCCCCCCCTTACGAAGGGGGGGCAGAGAGGGGGGTACGGACCGCAGGCGATTGGCAAGCGTCGTACCACCTGGTCAACACGCCGGAAATATTCGAGGAATTTTTCGCGAAGCTGCAACAGCAGCCGCGCTTCGCCCTGGACCTGGAAACCACCAGCCTGCAGCCGCGGCGGGCGGAAATTGTCGGCCTGGCCTTTTCCTGGCAGGCCGGCGAAGCCTGGTATCTGCCCTTGCAAGGCCCGCCCGGAGAAAAGCTGCTGGAGGCCGAAGCCACGCTCGATCGGTTACAGCCCATTCTGGAATCGCCGGCGCAGGCCAAGGTGAACCAGAATATCAAGTACGATTTGCAGGTCCTCCGCCGGCAAGGCGTTTTCCTGGCCGGGGTGGCCGGCGACCCCATGGTGGCGGATTATCTCTTGCATGCCGGCGAGCGCAGCCATAACATGGAGGTTCTGGCCGAGAAACATTTGCATCACCAGGTCATCCCCATCACGGAGTTGATTGGCAAGGGCAAGAAGCAACTGTCCATGGACCAGGTGGCCACTGTTCGCGTGGCCGAGTATGCCGGCGAAGACGCCGATGTCGCCTGGCGCTTGTGCGAGATTTTGGAACTGGTCCTCGAACAGGAAACATTCAAACGACCCCGGAACCCCCCGCCCGGAGACAAAAATGTGGGGCAGGTTTCTAACCTGCCGGCAGGGATTGGCAAGTTAGAAACTTGCCCCACGAACAACACCATCTACCTGTACGATGACCTGGAAATCCCGCTCATCGAGGTGCTGGCCGAGTTGGAGTTCAACGGCATCCGTCTGGATGTCCCGTTCCTCAATCGGTTGAGCGACGATATGGCCCGCCAACTTGCGGACCTGGAACGGGAAATCCACCACCTGGCCGGCCGCGAGTTCAACATCAACTCGGTCAAGCAGCTCCGCCAGGTGTTGTTCGACGAGTTGAAGCTTCCGCGCCAGGGCAAGACGGCCATCCTGGGGGAAGCGAGCACGGATCAGGAGGCCCTGGAGAAGCTGGCCAAGAGCGGCCATCCGCTGCCGGTCAAGATCGTGGCCCAGCGCCAGATCGCCAAGCTCAAGGGCACCTATGTCGATGCCCTGCCCGCCCTGGTGAATTCGGACACCGGACGCATTCACGCCTCCTTCAACCAGACGGTGGCGGCGACGGGCCGGCTCAGCTCCAGTGATCCGAACTTGCAGAATATTCCGATCCGGAGCGAGCAAGGGGAACAGATTCGCCAGGCGTTTTTACCGGAACCCGGCTGGACGCTGCTGACGGCCGACTATTCGCAGATCGAGCTGCGACTCCTGGCCCACTTTAGCGGCGACGAGGAACTGCGGCGGGCTTTTGCCGAGGACAAAGACATTCACGCCCGCGTGGCCGCCCAGATTTTCGCCGTGGCGGAAAGCGACGTAACCAGCGCCATGCGGCGGGCGGCCAAGACGGTCAACTTCGGCGTGATTTACGGCATCAGCGCCTTCGGCCTGGCCCAGCGCCTGGAAATTACCAAGGAGGAAGCCGGCAAATTCATCGATGCCTATTTCGCCCGCTATCCCAAGGTGATGGCCTATCAAGACGAGCTGTTACGAAAGTGTCTACGCTTGGGATATGTCGGCACGATCCTGGGCCGCCGGCGGGCCATCCACGGCATCCGCTCGTATACGACCTACCGCCAGCGCAATCAGCCCGAGCGCGAGGCGGTCAACATGGAGATTCAGGGCTCGGCGGCGGATTTGATCAAGATGGCGATGTTGAACATCTTCCGCCGCCTGAGACGCGAGAAGCGGAAAACGCGGATGCTATTGCAGATTCACGACGAGTTGGTGTTCGAGGCCCCGCCGGAGGAACTCGATGACGTGGCCCGACTGGTGCGCGACGAAATGACCGGCGCCTTGGCCGACCGCTTGCAGGTGCCGCTGAAGGTAGACGTGTCGGCGGGGGCCAATTGGCTGGAGGTGAAAGATTACCGGTTTTAGATTTCTGCCTCGGGAAATGGCTTCATGTATGACATATTATTCGGCCCGGAAGTCGATTATGAAATGGAAGGTCTTTCCGCGTTTCGGCGGGAGGAAATTTTTGACAAGATTGACGAGCAACTCTCCCATGAGCCAAATCGGGTTACGAGGAACAAGAAATGGATTGAGGGAATAAAACCACCTTGGGCGGTAAAAGAAGGTTTTTGGGAATTGCGGGTAGGAGAATATCGCGTGTTCTATGATGTGGATGAGGAGGCCGGAAACGTCATCGTGCAAGCCGTTCGCCGTAAACGAGCGCACCAAACGACCCAGGAGATTATATGAAAGTTGTCAATCTAAAAAATGTCGAATGGGCAAAATGCCTGGAGGATTCCCAAAAAGAAGGAATTGTTCTTACTAAGAACGGTAAACCTTTTGTTTATATGGTGGGCGTGAAGGGAATGGACTTGGAACAAGTTGAGTATGGACAATCCGATGAACTTTGGACGTTGATTGAGAAACGGCGCAAGCAAAAGCCCATAACCCGTGCGGAACTGGAGAAGCGGATTCGGGAAAAACAAAAGGCAAAGAAAGATTCGCGCAAGGTGAAGCTGACTAAGACTAAGGCTCTGGATTAGGCTTTTTTTCTCGGGGGGTCTGGGGCCGAAGGAAGCCAAGGGCTAATGAGTTTGATCTCTGGAGGCGTTTCGATGCCGACGACATGATGGAATAAGGTTTACCCCGGCATCTGAGATGAGGCGGAAAATGATCGATGACATGATATTCCCGAACTTCAGGATGCTTTTTTAAGAAAGCAAAATTGCGAATTCCCAAGAACGTCCTGGAAAATGTAATTATTGATGGGAGCAATCTTTTCGTGAGGGATGCATTGCCCTGGAAGCTCTCGGGGCGGAAAACTTCTCCTTCACCGTCATCGGCAGGGCTAGCTATGAGCAAATGGCGGCGATACGAAGTAATGATGCCAAACCAGTTCAATGACGGTGGCCGGTCCCGGAGGAGTTAATGGTAGTGGGAGAATATCGGTATTGGCCAGAATAGAAAGGGAAAAAGATCATGGTAGTCATTAAGTTCCCTAACACCGAAGCGCAAGATGAAGCCGTCGGTTTCCTCGCGGGCCGGTTTTCGGGTCGGCTTTTGGGCTCGGGCGAAGTGATCGTTCCGGAAGCAGCTTTGGGGGTGCTGGCGGCTGAGAACTTTTCCTTCACCGTTCTTGGCAGGGCCAGCTATGACCAAATGGCGGCGATACGAAGTAATGATGCCAAACCAGTTCAATGACGGCAGGCCGGTGCCGCACAACTGGATTGGTCGAGCGATGCGCGAAATCGCGGAGGTTTTCACTGGCGTCAGTTTTGAAACACAAATTATCGAAGGGCTTTGGCGTCACGGACAAACCTTCTATCGCGACAACCACGTGCGCCTCGTCGTCGATGTGCCGGATACGCCAAAGAACCGTAAGTGGATGAAGGAGTTCAAAGCACGTTGGAAAACTCGTCTCGGACAGATCGAGCTTTGGATGGTGAGTTACCGTATTGAGATTGAATAAGCGAAGGGGATTGAAATTGTGCACAAACCGGTCCTCGACCTGCTCAAGCGGTGATTGCGATGATTCCATTTGACTCATATCCAGACGGAGGGAGGACACTACTCGGGCGTGTCGAGGGGGTTGGCCGTGGTACCCGTCGAACATCCGGCCCGAGGTTTATGCAGAAGACCGGTCAACTGCTCTGCGCTTACTGTGGATTGGATTTTTCGAACTCCTTTACAAACTGGTTGCAAATGGCACTGGATCATGTTGTGCCGAAAAATGTCTGCAAGAATTTCTCCCTCCCAGAGAAATGGATCGAGGACTGCACCAACAGGGTACTTGCATGTGGCGCGTGCAATGGATTTGATAATCAGTACAAGCCACCAGCCGACACAGCGTGTCCGCAGTCTCTCGAAGACTTTTACAGTCTGCGCGACCGCATCTTCAATGATCGGAAAGCTCGGATTACTGATCGCCGCAACAAGGAGGAGGCTGTTTTCAAGGATCGGCCATGGGAACAGCACAGTTAAGCCAGGGGCGTGGGTAAGCGCATGGTCAGGGAGCAATAAGAGCAGTGGGAACGAGAAGCCGAAAACCCGTCCTCGGCCTGATCGGCGGCATCGGCAGCGGCAAGAGCCGGCTGGCCGCGGAGCTGGCCCGGCGCGGCGGGCAGGTGATCCCCGGGGACCTGCTCGGCCACGAGGCTTTGCGGCAACCCGATATCAAGGCCGGTATCGTCCAGCGCTGGGGAAAGGACATCCTGGATTCGCAAGGAGAGATTGACCGTCGCAAAATGGGCCAGATCGTGTTTGCCGATCCGGCCCAGCGCAAGGAACTGGAAAGCCGCGTGTTTCCCTTCATCGACCGCCGCATCGCGGAGGAAATCGCCAAGGGGGAAAACGATCCCCGCCTTTCCCTGATCGTGCTGGACGCGGCGGTCCTGCTCGAGGCCGGCTGGGATCGGCATTGCGACTACCTGGTGTTTGTCGATGCTCCCCGAGAAGCGCGGCTCCAGAGGCTCGCTCAGAACCGGGGCCTGAATGCAAAGGAGGTGGCAGCGCGCGAAAACGCGCAAATGTCCGTGGTTGAAAAAAAACGTCGGGCCGATTTCGTCCTTGACAATTCCGCTTCGCCGGAGCAGTTGTTTGTTCAGGTGGATAAGATTCTGAAGAACCTGAGTGGCTCCATTTAGCCGGCGAGCTTGCTCGCCGCGCCGGGCAAGCCCGGCGGCTAAATAAGGGGACTCGCCTCATCGGCCTGTTTCGCACACCATACTTGAAAGGAAACTTTAATTGCCTGCCGCTGGCGTGTCGCCGGAACCTCCAACCACTTCGAGGTTCCAGCAAGCGGAAGGGTGGCTCAGAAAAACCGTTAAGCGGCCACGCTGACCTGCCCGCCAATCCCGCCTCTCGTGCCAGCACAGCCTAGGAGGAAGAACCATGCCGGAAGCCAAGGGTCGTAAAGAAACCAGTTCCGTCCGCACCAGGCCTCGAACCAAGGCGGATTCCGCCCCGGACGTCGAGGAAGATTTGAAGGACCTTCCCGAGCCGGAACCCACCGCGCCCCCCGCCGAACCAGCCGCCTTCGGCTACCGCGAGGAGGAAGGCGGTTTCGACGAGGAAACCAACAACCGCTACGAGGAGATCAAGCGCGGCGGCTCCCACGGCGGCACTCACATCTCCGAGCTGCAGCAGATGACCATGCCGCTGCTCCTCAAGGTCGCCAAGGAAGAGGGCCTGGCCGATTACACCGGCCTGAAAAAGCAGGACCTCATCTTCAAAATCCTCAAGGAACGCGTCAAGCAGAACGGCCTGATGTTCGGCGAGGGCACGCTGGAAATCCTGCCCGACGGCTTCGGCTTCTTACGCAGCCCGGATTATAACTACCTGCCTTGCCCTGACGACATCTACATCTCGCCGAGCCAGATTCGCCGTTTCGGCCTGCACACCGGCTCGGTGGTGGCCGGCCAGATTCGCCCGCCCAAGGAAAATGAACGCTATTTCGCTTTGCTCCGGGTGGAGGCCATCAACTACTATGATCCGGACATCCTGACGCAGAAGGTCGTCTTTGATGACCTGACCCCGCTGCATCCGAACTCGCGGCTGCTGCTCGAAATCGACCCGCAAGAAATCAACATGCGCGTCATGGACCTGGTCACGCCGATCGGCAAGGGACAGCGTGGCCTGATCGTCTCGCCGCCCCGCGCCGG
>CAZFGM010000136.1:0-13327 GCA_964518515.1 uncultured Alcaligenaceae bacterium
CGATACTGACGGCGATTTCCGGCACCGTCGGCGAGCCGATGTCCAAGCCGAGCGGGGCGTGCACGCGGGCCAGGACTTCGCGGGATAGGCCGCGCGCCAGAAGGTCTTCGAAGATCAGCTTGATCTTGCGCTTGCTGCCGATCATGCCGACATAACCGGCCTGGGTGGGGGCCAGGTGGTACAGGGCTTCCTCATCGTGGGCGTGGCCGCGGGTCACGATCAGGGCATAAATCGACGGCGTGACGTCTTTGCGGGCAAGCTCTGGCAATGCGGCACCGATGTCGCCGACCATCAGCCGCTGGGCCATGGGGAAACGGTCGCGGCTGGCGTAGCGCTCGCGGTCGTCGAGGACCCAGATATCGAAATCTACCTCGGCGGCCAGGCGGGCCACGGCCTGACCGACATGCCCGCCGCCCACGATCAACAGGGTGATGCGCGGCAAAATCGGCAGATAGGCGATCCCCTGACGTACCGACGATCGCGGCCGCTGCCGCACCGGCAGGAGATTACGGCGGACGACTTCGGGAACTGACGCCACGGCAACTTGGCCGGCCAACTCCCCGTCGGCATCGAACAGATACCGGCTGCCCACAGGAACTCCGGCGGGATTTTCCGCCAGCACCACCGCCTCGGTGCATCCCCGGCCTTGTTCCACGAGTTGGCCCAGTCTTTGGTAATAAGTCGCCGCGGGCCCGCCGGTGAGGTCAACCGCTGGTTGGCTTCGCCCCAAGGGGTCGGCCAGGATGGTCATGCGGCCGCCGCAGATGAGGCCGTCGTCCCAGCCGTAGTTGTCGTCCAAGGAAAAGGTCAAGAGGTGGGCTTGGCCGGCGCCGTCGCCGCCGAGGGTGCGCAGGGCGCGCTGCTTGACCTCGGCCTCAACGCAGCCGCCGCCCAGAGTGCCGCGCTGGCTGCCGTCGGCAAATACCAGCATGACCGCTCCGGCTTTCTGCGGCGTCGAGCCGCGCGTCTCCACCACCGCGCAATACACGCAGTCGCGCCCCTGAGTCAGGGCCTCGGTCAATTCCGCCAGCAATTCTCGCATGAGGCATCCGCACGGCAGGCCGGAGGTTGAAACCCGTATCGTATCTTACCGCCGTGGGCCGGACATGCAAGCTTTGGCGTTTAGCGGGGAGCCGAAGGCGACCGTATTGATCAGCGGTCGCCTTCGGCTCCCCGCTAAACGTGCTACCAAAAATCTTGAATCACCGCATCGGCAACGCATTTCCCTTGCCGTGTCAAGCGCACGCTATCTCCCTCTTCCTGAAGCAAACCGAGATCGAGGTGTTTTTGCAGGGCCGGTCCGGCAATCTGTTCGAGGTCAAACCCGGTTTGCTCGGTAAACCGGGACCGCACGACCCCCTCGGCACGGCGTAAGTTCAAGCCCAGCGTTTCCCGCGCCCGGTCCTCGGCCGGCAACTTCTCGGTTTGATAGGTCGCCGGTTGGCCGGCCAGGGTTTTGCCCAGGTACGTAGAAAAATCGCGGGTATTGTGTTCGCGTCGGCCTTCGAGGTAACGGGCGGCCCCCAGGCCAAAGCCGAAATACGCTTCGTTGGCCCAATACACCTGGTTATGCCGGCAACGCCGGCCGGGACGGGCGAAGCTGGAAATCTCGTACTGTTCAAAACCCGCCGCTTCCAGCCGGTCCATGGCGTACAAATACATCGTCAACTCGGTTTCTTCTTCCAGAGCGTGAACTTCGCCCTGCCGCCGTTGTTTCCATAAACGGGTGCCCTTTTCATACGTCAGGCCATAAGTCGAGAGGTGGTCCGGTTCCAGGGCCAAGGCGCATTCCAGGTCGGTTTTCCATTCCGAAAGCGATTGCCCAGGGACTCCGAAGATCAGGTCAAGTGAAATAGTGGCGAAATGTTTTCGAGCCAGCTCCACACTACGCGACACATCCGCCGGAGAGTGGTCGCGTTCCAGCACGCGCAGCAGATGCGGCTGAAACGATTGCGCCCCCAGACTGAGGCGATTGACGCCGTGGTCGGCGAGGACGGCCACCTTGTCGGCGTCGAAGGTGCCGGGATTGCCTTCGACGGAAAATTCGTACCCGGGCTGCAGGGTCAGCCAGTGGCGCAGCAAGGAAAAGAGTTTATCAAGTTGCAGACAATTCAGATACGTGGGCGTGCCGCCTCCCAAAAACAGCGTCTGCACCGGCTGTGGTGTTTGCAAGAAGGCGAGTTCCGCGGCCAGGGCCTGCAAATACCGGTCGATGCGCTGGTCCTGGCCGGTGACGACGGCGAAGTCGCAGTAGCCGCAGTGATGGGCGCAGAAGGGCACGTGCACATAGGCGGCCCGAGGCCACTCCCAGGGGGGCCGCGGGTCCCAAGAGTCGGCTTGGTTATTGGCCACGAAGGAATGTTGGCAGGGGATTAATGGTTGTGGTGCGGACTGTTTACGTTTAGCGTACGGAAACTTTTGCAAAAAAGTGTCGAGCTTGCCAGAGATTTCGTGCGCTAGACGTAAACACCCCGCTCGCCGGACAATAAACCCTCATTATACCGGAATTTTCTCGGGTATTTCCGGAGAAACAGGGGGCTCGAGCCGCTGAACATGGTCCTTCTGAATCTCGACCGGGATGCCGCGTTCCTGGAGCCAGGTGCGTACCTTGGCTTCCACAACACTCTCGCGGATGCCGGTTTCGCTCTGCACCAGGAGGTGCAGATCGCCAACCAGGATGCCCTCCTTGGACAGTGCGCCCTGGAGATGTTCGACGACGTCGGCCCACTTGTCGTTGGGAAGTCGCAGCGACACCTGCACGCGTTTGTGGAAGAATTCCGTTTTGCGGCGGCGGCCTTCTTGGAAGGACTGCTGCACTTTGTCCAGGTGTTGCAGCAGGCGCAGGCGCCGGCGGAGCATCTCCAGGCTGACCCGCGGCCCCGTGACGGAGCCGGTGCCGCCGTTTACCTTGACCAGCACCCCGCCGCCCAGCAAAAAAGCCGTGAAAGATGGGTGAAAGCGAATCTGGTCCGCCGTTTGTCCGCTCACCTCGTACCCCAACTCGCCCAGTACCGTCTTGACCCGGTCCAGAAATATTTTTTGATCGGCAAAGGGCAAGTGAAGAGATTCTCGTCGCAGATGGAAAACCGCGATGAAAAACCAGGCAATCAAGCCGCAAACCATTCCCAGGTACAGATTAGCGGTATCGGTTACCCAAGTGCCCTGCACCCAGGCCAGCAGCAAGGCCACGCTCAGGGCCGTTGCCGCGAAAAGAGCCAGGAACAGGACCGACCAAACGCCAATGCGGAGGGCCACCGGAAAGAAACGCATGATGTTTTCCTCGACCAGGCGAGCTGAGAGGCTGTCCGAAAAGGGGACAGGACCCCTTTTCGGACAGCCTCTGATTCGCCTGCGCAAGTGTAGCTTGTGGATTTCCGTCCGGCTTGCCCTGCGGTTAAATTTCAGGCTTCACAGAAGAAGGCGGTTGGTAGCGAGGCGAAATGCCGACATAAGGCAGGCCCAGGACACGCTTGATGCCGGCCCATTCCCCCAGGTCGTTGCCCTCGACCCAATGGCCCAGCCATTGCAAGGCATAGCCCAGGACGAAGGCGCCGGTCCCCCAGAACCAATCCTCCCAGGGCCAGGCAATAAACAGAATGACCCCCGCCACCGCCAGGGGAATGCCGAGCAGGTGAATCCAGAAATTGAAGGGATGCTGATGGCGCTGCCGCCAGTTGAAAAGCGCCCGCCGCAGAGGACGCCGAGCCAAAAATCCGGGAACTTCCGCCATGGCACATCCAAGAAAGGTGGGTTATTTGGAAAAAATAGGAATTCTCCTGGCTTCTTCAACCTCGACCGCCATTGCCTCGCCCCGCCCTGTCGGTCTATACTGGGGCCACGCCTTGTGGTGAGCGTGGAGCGCGGAGAGGGAGGGTAGAGCGCCGCGGCATCGTGCTCCACTCTCTTCGCAGACCGTGGGAAGGAGCCCGCGATGGTCCAGGTTGTCAGCGCCCCCACACCGCAGGCACTGGCCTCTCCCGAGCGGAAGCCGTTTCCCCGGGTCGGGCTGACAACCCCCCGCTTGACGGTGGTCATCGTCAACTACTGCCAGTGGGAAAACACGGCGGCCTTGGTCCATCAGCTTCGTCGCACCTCCGCTGTGCGCAAAGGGGCCATGGAAATCGTCATCGTCGATAACCATTCCCCAAGGCACCCGCTCATGACCAAGTTGCGGCGCTTGCCCGGGGTGTCGTTGCGGCGCTGGCGGCGGAATCGCGGCTTTGCCCGCGCCGTCAACGAAGGGTGCCGCCTGAGTCAGGGGCAATGGTTTCTGCTGCTCAATCCCGACCTGAGCGTGACGGGGGAGTTTTTACAGGGGGTTCTTTCGTTGGCGGACGAGCTGAGCGTCCGGGAACCGCGGGCCGGCATCGTCGGTTTTCATTTGCGCAACAGTGACGGTTCGCGGCAGTTTTCTACCGGCGGTGACCTCACCCTGGCCCGCACCTTGGCCGGCCTGGCCCGGCCGCGCGCCCGGCGAAAATACCAGGCGACTTCCGTCCCGCAGCGCAGCCCGGTGGCGTGGGTGACCGGATGCTGCTTGTTGGTGCGACGCGACTGCTGGCTCGACCTGGGCGGCTTCAATGAGGATTTCTTCCTGTATTACGAAGACGTGGACCTGTGCCACCGCGCCCGCGCGCGCGGCTGGACCGTCTGGTTCGAGCCGAACTTGCAGGCCGTCCATCACAACCCCATTCATGCCCGCACGGTAACGCCGGCTTTGCGGCTGATCACCCGGCATTCCCTGTTGGCTTACAGTTCCCGGCACTGGCCCGGCTGGCAGTTTCGCCTTCTGGCGGTTCTGGTTTGCCTGGAGGCCTGGGTGCGCGGCTTGTGGGCCTGGTGGCGCAAGGACCGGACCACCGCCGCCCTCTTTCAAGAATTGGCGGCTCTGGCCCGCGACCTGGCCCGACAGCGGAAAGCCCAGGCCCGCCGCCGCCTCGAACGCGTCGTTCAAGAACACGCCCAGTCCCTGGTTTCCAACGTGCGAACTCCGGAAGCCCGGGAATTGTGCGAGTGTGCGAGAGTGACAGAGAGGGAGCGCAGCAATACCGATCGTGAGAGTGGGGGAGAGTGATAGAGTGGGAGCGCAGGAAAACCAGAATGTTGTGGCTGAACGCGCGCCCACACATGGTCCCACATTTTCACGCACGGGCCACGAACCGACGACGGACAACGGACAACGGACCCTTTCCATCGTCATTCCCTGTCACCACCGGTTCGATCTGTTGCGGGCTTGCCTGGATACCGTCGTCCGCCACCGGCCGGCCGGAAGCGAAGTCCTGGTCGTGGATGACGGTTCGCCTGGGGGACAAGCCAGCGAAGTGGCCCGGCAATTTCCCGACGTGGGTTGGGTGCCTTTGGCCCGGTCGCGCGGTTTTTGTGCCGCCGCCAATGCCGGCATCGCCGCCTGCCGAGGAACCATCGTCGAAATGCTCAACGACGATACCGAAGTGACGGGGGGTTGGGCCGAGGCGGCACTGGCCTGGTTTGCCAACCCAAAGGTTGCGGCGGTGGCACCTCTCGTCCTTACGTGGCCTGACGGCAGCCGCATCGACAGCGCCGGCGATCGTTATTATGTCGGCGGGGTTGCCGGCAAGCGCGGCCATGGCCAACCGGTCGAAACCGCCTTTCTCCATGCCCGGCCGGTGTTCGGCGCCAGCGCTTCCACGGCCTTTTACCGGCGGGCAACCTTCCTTCAGGTTGGCGGTTTTCCCAATTCTTTCGGCGCCTATTTCGAGGATGTCGATCTGGCCTTTCGCTTGCAGCGCGCGGGATACCAGACGATTTATGAGCCGGCCAGCCGCGTCCTGCACCACGGGTCGGCATCCTATGGCCGGCCGAGCCGCCGTCTACTCGAGCAGCAATCGCGCAACGAAGAACTGGTTTTCTGGCGCAACCTGCCCGGCCAGTTTTTGCTGCGGGCCTTGCCCCGCCACCTGGCGGTTTTGGCCGGCAAGGCCTGGCGGCGCTGGCGCGACGGCAACCTGGTTCCGTTTCTGGTCGGCCGCCTCCGGGTGCTGACAGAAATCCCCGCCTTGCTCCGCCACCGCCGTCGGCTGCGCTCCCTGCGCGTCCCCGAGGATATTCAGGCTTGGCAGGTCGAAACCACCTTTTCAGATTGAGACATGTCTTCGGCGAGCCGAGCCCCGTAAGGGGCCGGGTTGCGGGCACTTCAACCCGGCTGCTTACGCAGCTCGGCTCGCCGACCAACTTGCCGACGGGCTAGATCACTAGAATACCTGAGATGCCTCGTTGCTAAGGAACCGGACCATGCTCCATCCTGGGAATGATCCCAAAGAAAACAAATTGGAGCCCCCCGGCGAGCGGTTGTGGCTGCCGCTGCCGCGCGGCTGGGTGCGGCGGGCGCGGCGCGCGCCGGTGACCTTTTACCAGGAAGCGTTCCGCAAGTACGGCGACGTGGCCCTGTTCAAGGCGGGACCGCTGCGCTTTTATTTCCTGGCCCATCCCGACCACGTCAAGCACGTGTTGCAAGAAAACGTCAAGAATTATCCGCGCAGCTGGTTTTACAACTTCATCAAGCTGGCCCTCGGCGAGGGCCTGGTGACCAGCGAGGGGGACTTCTGGCGGCGACAGCGGCGCCTGGCCCAGCCGGCCTTTCACCGCCAACGCCTGGCCGGCCTGGCGCCGGTCATGACGCGCCTCACGGCCGCCATGCTCGAGCGCTGGCAAGGGCGCCTTGGCCAGTCGATCAACGTGGCCGCGGAAATGTCGCGTCTGGCCCTGGGCATCGCCAGCACCACCTTGTGCAGCTGCGACATCAGCGGCGAGGCGGATGTGGTCGGACAAGCGCTCAACACGGTCATCCACTTCATCAACGACCGCATGAATCGTTTTCTGCGCCCGCCCCTGTGGTTGCCGACTCCGGGCAATCTTCGCTTCAAGCGCGCCTTGCGCATCCTCAATACCAAGGTCTACGGTATCATCGAGCAACGCCGCCGGGAAAAGAAACCGGCCGGCGATTTACTCGACATGTTCTTGGAGGCAACCGATGAAGAAACCGGCCTGGGCATGACCGACCGTCAGCTGCGCGACGAGCTGTTGACCTTTCTCATGGCCGGGCATGAAACGACCGCGGTGGCCATGGCCTGGACCTGGTATCTGCTCTCCCTGCACCCCGAGGTTCGCCGGCGACTGCACGCGGAAGTCGCCGGGGTTTTGCAGGGCCGCGTCCCCGCGGCCGACGATGTGCCGCAACTGAAATACACGCGCATGGTGATCGAGGAGTCGTTGCGGCTGTATCCGCCGGTGTATGGCGTCATGCGCGACGCCGCCGCCGACGACGAGATCGGCGGCTTCCCCATCCCGGCCAAATCCTACATCGTATTGTGCCAGTTCATCACGCACCGGCATCCGGCCTTTTGGGAAAATCCCGAGGGCTTCGATCCCGAACGCTTCACGCCCGAGCGGGTGGCCCAGCGGCCGCGCTATGCCTATTTCCCCTTCGCCGGCGGCCCGCACCAGTGCATCGGCAACGACTTCGCCCTGCTGGAAGCCGTGCTCGTTGTGGCCATGGTCAGCCAGCGGTTTTGCCTGGACCTGGTGCCCGGCCACCCTGTGGAGCTGGAACCGACTTTGACGCTGCGGCCCCGACAGGGGATCTGGATGACTGTGGACCACAACTCGTGAAACCATATACGGTGCACGGCAATTGTTGAAGCGAGCCGCGCTTCGTAAGGAGCCGGGTGAAGGCCGCGATTGGCTGGACAAATTGAAACAGGGCTCAATCGCCGCTCCGGAACGGATTGCCGACGAACTCCCGCACAAGAACGAATAACTCCGATTTCATAATCTCGACAAAACCTCGGTCGGGGTTTACAATAACCCTGTGCCACATGGCGATAAAAAAGTGCAATATTGGCACAACTGAGGAGACGTCATGCGGTCTGCAACAATCGGGGCAACTTTAGAAAAGAAAAAGAAACGGGTAAGAACCGGGAGGCAAACCTTGGCTTTGACAAAGGACAACCCCATAGACCTGGCCAAGCGCATAAAAGCCGGTTTGCCATTCGCTCATGTGCGGTGGTTTCAAAATAACAGCCAGCTGTCACTGGAAGCCATCAATCAGGTTTTGCAAATCCCCGCCCGGACCCTGGCCCGCCGAAAGAAAAAAGGAAAATTGACCGCCGCCGAATCGGAACGGCTGCTTCGTTTGACCTTGCTTTTCGATAAAGCCCTGGCCCTGTTTGAAGGAGATAAAGCGGCGGCGGGGTCGTGGTTGCGCACACCCAAAATAGCCCTGGGCAAGCAATCGCCATTGCAGGCGGCCGGAACCGAAATCGGCGCCCGCGAAGTGGAAGATTTGATTGGCCGGCTGGAATACGGGGTCTATTCTTGAATCTTACTGCCTGGCGCATTTTCAAGAAAAAATACCGGGCCTCGGCATTCACCGGGGAAGGTGCCCGCCGAATGGGCGGGCGCTGGACCAGCAAGGGTGTGGCCGTGGTTTACGCCTCGCAAAGCCTGGCCCTGGCTGCCCTGGAAGTGTTGGTCCATCTGGAGAAGGAGGATTTCCTGAAACATTATCTGTGCAATTCGGTCACAATTCCTTCCTCACTGGTGCGACGATTGGACCCCGAGCAACTTCCCGGCCGGTGGCGAAACTTTCCTTCTCCCCTTGTCCTGCGAGCCATCGGCGACCAGTGGGTTGCCGACCAGACATCAGCTGTCTTGCAAGTTCCCAGTGCAATCATCGACACCGAGTGGAATTTTCTCTTGAACCCCGCCCACGCCGATTTTTCCCAATGCAAAATTGGCAACCCATGGCCGTTCAAATTGGACCACCGACTTTTTTCCTGGCCGGCCTAACGGCCTAAGAAGCCTCTCGACGCCGCGATTTCCTTGGGTAGGATATAACCACCCCCCCGTGGCCTGGAGCCTATTCATGATCCGCTCCACTCGCCGCGAGATGTTCCGCCTGAGCCTGGCGCCAAATTCGGCATAAACCAAATTACCGGCTGCCGCAATTCCCCTGGCCGAATTATTTAGCATGGTTTGGCCAGAACCAACCCGTCTCCCTGCGGAGAAAACTTGCGAACTGCGCCGCCGCGCGCCACAATAGAGGCGATTGCTTCCGGTTTGCCAACCCAGCGCAGCGGCCCGGATCAGCACAGTGGGGACTGTTGACATGGCGGCCCGTTCCAGCTGGAAGGGATTCCTCAGGCTCAGTCTGGTTTCCATTCCGGTCAAGGCGTACACCGCCTCGGCTTCCGGCGGCGGCGAGATCCATCTCAATCAGATCCACGCCGATTGCCACAACCGCATCAAATATCAGAAAACCTGCCCGGTCCACGGCGAGGTGCCCGGCGACGCCATCGTTTCCGGCTATGAATTCGCCAAGGGGCAATTCGTCGTCATCGATCCGGAAGAGCTGGACAAGCTGCGCTCCGAAAGCGACAAGGCCGTCAAGATCGACGCCTTCATCAACGCCGACGCCCTCGACCCGCTCTACTACAGCGGGCAGGATTATTACCTCGTCCCGGACGGTCCGGTGGGCCAGAAGCCGTACGTGCTCTTGCACCAGGGCCTGGTCGAGGAAAACCGCTGCGCCGTCGCCCAGGTGGTCATGCACGGTAAGGAACGGGTGGTGCTGCTGCGCCCCATAGGCAAGCTGCTGGCCATGACCATGCTTAGCTACCAGACCCAGGTCGTCAAGCCGGAGAACTTCGAGGGCGAGGTGCCGGACCAGGACGTGACCGGACCGGAAATGGACCTGGTCAAGACCTTGATCAAAGCCCAGACGCCGGCCAAGTTTGATTTTTCCAAGTACAAGGACGTCTATACCGAAAAGTTGAGCCAGCTCATCGAGGCCAAGGTGCAGGGCAAAGAGATTGTGGCCGCGCCGGTGCACGAAGAAGCCCAGGTCATCAACCTCATGGACGCCCTGAAAAAGAGCCTGGAAATGCAAGGGGTGGCGCCGGCCCTCGCCGTGGGCGGCCCCGAGCCCGCGATTGAACAGCCGCCCAAGAAAATGGCCAAGAGCGTGTCGAAAAAACCAGCCGCCGAAAAGAAAAAGAAATCCTCGTAACGGGGTCCGGTCCCTGCAAAACGAAAACACTCCACGCGCGTTTGGCAACTCTCGTCTCCGCCCACTTCAGGCGCGATAGCGCGCCTTCGTCGTTCCTAAAACGAATGCACTTTCCGCCAACCCGATTCATTACATTTTCGCCGCTATTCGTCTATAAAGAGTTCAATGACTTTGGGAATCCGTTGGAGGCAGGCATGGTACGACCTTTGAGTCTGAGTTTGTTTCTCCTGGTTTGGTTGGGGTTAGGCGGTCCAGCGCCGGTGGCCGCCGCGGATTGGCCACAATGGTTGGGACCCCAGCGCGACGGCGTCTGGCGCGAGGACGGCATCCTCGACAGGTTTCCGGCCCAAGGGCCCAAGTATCGCTGGCGCACCCCCATCGGCGGCGGCTATGCCGGCCCCGCCGTGGCTGGGGGCAAGGTCTTCATCACCGATCGCGTTCTCCCCACCGGGGTGAAAAATCCCAAAAGCGGTTTTGGCAGACCGCGCGTCCAGGGCGGCGAGCGCATCCTATGCCTGGATGAAAAAACCGGGGCCATCCTTTGGAAGCACGAATACGACTGTCCTTATCAGGTCGCCTATGGCGCTGGACCGCGCTGCACGCCGGTCGTGGACGGCGACAAAGTCTACACCCTGGGGACCATGGGGGATCTCTATTGCCTGGACGTCAAGGAAGGCAAGGTCCTGTGGTCGAAGAACTTTCCCCGAGATTACCACGCCGACGTGCCGCAGTGGGGATTCGCCGGCCATCCGCTGGTGGACGGCGACCACTTGATATGCCTGGTCGGCGGCCCCGGTTCGGTCGCCGTCGCTTTCCATAAGGACACCGGCAAGGAAATCTGGCGGGCTCTGTCGGCGGAGGAGCCTGGCTACGCTCCGCCCATGATTTACGAAATCGGCGGCACACGCCAGCTCATCCTCTGGCACTCCGAGGCCGTCAACTCCCTCGATCCGGAAACCGGCAAGGTGTACTGGTCGCAACCTTTCGGCGGGCGCAAGGGCAAATCCCTCAAGGCCGCCCTGTCCATTCCCTCGCCGCGCCTGGCCGGGGATAATTTGTTTGTCACCGCCTTTTACGAAGGGCCCATGATGCTCAAGGTCAACGGTACCCAGCCTCCCAAGGTGCTGTGGCGCGGCCAGGGTCGCGGCGAGTTGCCCGATTTGACCGACGGCTTGCACAGCATCATACCCACGCCGGTCCTCAAGGGCGGTCATATCTACGGCGTTTGCAGCTACGGCGAGCTACGCTGTCTCAAAGCCGACACCGGCCAGCGCGTCTGGCAAACCCATCAGGCCACAACGGGCAAATCCGCCCGCTGGGGCAACGCTTTCCTGATCCCGCAAGCCGACCGCTACTTCCTGTTCAACGAAAAAGGCGACCTGATCATCGCCCGCTTATCTCCCAAGAGTTACGAGGAAATCAGCCGGATGAACATCCTGACGCCGACCAACACCATGCCCGGCCGGGCGGTCGTCTGGTCGCACCCCGCGTTCGCCAACCGTTGCGTGTATGCCCGCAACGACCGCGAGATTGTGTGTGTGTCGCTGGCGGCGGAAGGGAAATAACGGCCTGGTTCCAAATCTCCGGGCACTTGCGTCAACTCAAAGCAAATCCTTGACGACGCGAGTGGAAATCGTCATAACTATTTTTTCCCAAAGAAAGTTATGTATTGCTCCTTCTCACTCGCGTCAAATCCGTACACACAGGGGGCCTAGGTTGGGATGGAGTGCCATGGCGAAATAACCTCAGGGCCTCAGGGCCATCGCCACCGGCACCCAAACAAAAAGGCACGGCCAGGCCGTGCCTTTGGATTTTCCTGGTCATCGGTAATACGCCTTAGCGGCGAATGCCGATCGAGAAAGCGAAGCCGGCGAAGCCCACGTCGGAGGGGCCGCCGAAGTCTTCGGTAGTTTTTGTGTCTTCGAAGGAACTGCTGAAGTTGTACCAGTTCTCCCATTGGGCTTGGGCCCGGAAGAAAACCTCCGCGCCGTTACGGAGCTCACGCCGATACTCGAAGCCGACGGCCAGCTCGAGCATGCCTTGAGTGGTGTATTCGAGCCGGGTGACCTGGTTTTCCGCCTCGTTGTTATTGTTGAAAATGTCCTTGTCGCCCACCAACCAGGCGCCGTGGACGCGGGCATAGACGGCGCTGTTGTGGAAGATGGACCGGCGCAGCTCGAGACCGAACAAACCGCCGATGCCGTGAAAGCGGTTAAAGCGGTCTTCGGTATGTATTATCCCTCATCTGTTCAAGGAAATGGTTGTAGCGCCCGCCCAGGGAGGCTTCGAGGTGCCAGCAGCTGCCCAGCTCGAAATTTTGGAAAACCTCAAAATCGATGCCAGCAGTCTCGCCTAAAAGAGCCGCGAATGCCGGCGCTGGCGAACACTGTAGCAGTAGGTCCAGTGGTCGCGGCCGGCGGCGCCGTTGACCCGCGGCGTCCGCCCGAAATCGCTCCTCCTCACCACCAGCGTTTCCTCAACAGGCCGTGCCCGGGGCGGGGAGGCGCCGCCCTTCCTGAGGTCGGCAGCCGGGCCTTTTTTTGAGGGAGCGCCTTCGGACGGCTCTTTGAATAGGATATCCTTTCATGACCGCAAACTTTCCCAATTACGATCTGAAAAAAACATGCAAACACAACAACCAGATAAGCAGGCCAGGGAGCGCGAGAAACAGGAGCGTCAGCAACGGCACGCCCTAATCGGCAAACACGTGATGCACACCCTGGGTCAGCCAGGCGACCTACGCAGGGTGCAAGTCCGACGCCTGTGGGAGGATCACTACCGGGTGAACGTCCTCGTCGGCGTGGATGCTGCTTCTGCCAAGGTCGCCCATAGCTATTTTCTAGTGACTGACAGCGCTGGGAACATCGTCGCCTCCACCCCGAGGATCAGGAAACAGTATTAACCTGGGGCCCTCCACCCTGACGCGGCCAAGCCGCAGTGTAGTCCTCACGCTCCGCGTGAGGATGGCCGTCACGCGGAGCGTGACGACTACAACCATCGCCTGAAGAGGCCACACCGGAGGGGTTAGCTCGAAGACCATCAACCTTGACCAGAAAGTTGGCTGTCATGGCCGGACGAATCCTGAATCGACGCGACTTGGGCAAGCAGGCCGAACAGGGGAAGATCCCCGAAGCGGTGGCAGCGGAGGGTACACGCGCCGAGGTGCCGCCGGAGAAAAAGGCCAAAGCGAAGGCCCCTGCGCCAGCCAAAGAGAAAAAGTCCTGGGCGAGTAGGCGCCGGTCGAAGCGCCTCTTGCTGGCGAACCATCATCCGTAAACGGCG
>CAZFGM010000137.1:0-13303 GCA_964518515.1 uncultured Alcaligenaceae bacterium
CATTTTGGTACAGTTCCTTGGGGATGTCTCGCGGTGCAGCCGCGTGGGGGGTTACAAAGAAAGTCCGTTGCGATGGAACAAGCCACTACAAACGGGACGACGAACTCGTTGGGTGTCTCCTCGCCGTCCCACGGATCACATCCCTCATACACAAGGGTTGTAAACCCGCCCTCGGGCATTCCCTCGCCGCCAAGGCATCGAAATCCGGGATGTCCCTCTTTTGGTTAACCTCGGTGATTTCCCAGCGAAAACGCTCGGAAAGTTTGGCATCGAAGCGCAACACCCGGATGAGTTTGTCACTCACCTGATTGACCTATCAGCGGAAACGGTCTGCGCGGCGGTGAAATGTCAGCGCGAAAGCCTGAAAAACCCACCCAAGTCCGTGGAGGAATTTCTGGCAGCCCTGGAACGCCAGTCCCTTGCGCAAACGGTTGCCCAATTGCGAAACTTCTTCGACCTGATCTGAAGAATTGCCATTTCGACGGTGGAGGAGCGGGGGGAGAGGGCTTTTCCCTGGCGACTTGCCAACTCAAGTTGTGGACGTTCCGCCCGAGACGATAAAATAGTTCCAGGATTAAGCCGGCACGATGCCTCCCGCCGCACTCACGTTTACCCCTGAAGGGAAAGGAACCACCCATGCGACAACGTTTTGCTCTCCTCCCGGTCGTTCTGGCGGCGATTTCGGCCGGCGGCGCCGATTGGCTGCAGTTTCGCGGACCGAAAGGCTCGGGGACCAGCGACGAAACCGCCCTGCCCAGGACCTGGTCCTCCAAGGAGAACATCGTTTGGCGAACCAAGCTGCCCGGGCCGGGCTCCTCCAGTCCGATTGTGATCGGCAAACGCGTTTACCTGACCTGCTACTCCGGCTATGGTCTTGTCGAGGGCAAGGACGACATGGACAAGCTGCTGCGCCACCTGGTGTGCATCGACCGGGCCAAGGGCGCCATTCTCTGGACCAAGGACTTCAAGCCCGCCCTGCCCGAATCGCTCTATGTGGGCGGCAACAACACCCAGCACGGCTACAGCTCGAGCACGCTCGCCAGTGACGGCAAGCGCCTCTATGTCTTCTTCGGCAAGTCGGGGGTCTATTGCCTCGATCTGGACGGCAAGGAAATCTGGCACGCCGGCGTCGGCGCCGGCACGCACGGCTGGGGCTCGGCCAACTCGCCGGTGCTTTACAAAGATCTTGTGATCGTCAACGCCAGCATCGAAAGCGGCTCGCTGCTGGCCCTGGACAAGACCACGGGCAAGGAAGTCTGGCGGGCCAAGGGCATCAACGCCTCGTGGAACACCCCAGTGCTGGTCGATGGCGCCGTCGGCGCCGAATTGGTCTTGAACGAATCCCGCGCCGTCATCGGCTTCGATCCGGCCAGCGGCAAAGAGCTGTGGCGCGTCACCGGCTTTGGCGGCTACGTGTGCCCCAGCGTCGTGGCCCACAAGGGCGTGGTCTACGTCGTTCGCGGCGAAGCCCTGGCGATCAGGGCCGGCGGACGCGGCGACGTCACCGATTCGCACGTTTTGTGGCGCGTCCGCGGCTCGTCGCTGGTTTCCTCCCCCGTCTATCACGACGGCCGGCTCTACTGGTCCGCCGGCCCCGCCTTCTGCCTGGACGCCGCCACCGGCAAGGAGATTTACCGCGGCCGGCTGGGGGCGGAATTCTATGCCTCCGCCCTGGTTGCCGACGGCAAGATTTACTGCATTTCGCGTTTCAACGGCACGTTCGTCCTGGCCGCAGGTCCGGAGTTCAAGCAGCTCGCCCACAACCGCTTCGCCGACGACGATAGCCGCACCAACGCCAGCCCGATCGTCAACGCCGGATGCCTGCTGTTGCGGACGGATCGGTATCTTTATTGCATTGGCAAGGAATGAGGAGGATTGCAGGGAAATGGTGCTGAGGGTCCCGGCTGGTTTGGAGGCAACCAATACGGGTGCGCTTTTTTTATTAAAAAGGTTGGCAATCCATGGCCTGGTGTGTTAGTGTACTATTACATTGTTACACTAGGGCGGCCACATGTTTTTCTCCATTCACCCTGATGGCCCCGGTCCCATTTACGAACAGATCGTGGCCCAGGTCATTTACGGCGTGGCCGCCGGCGTGCTGGAAGCCGGCGCCCTGATTCCCAGCGTCCGCGAGCTGGCGGAAACTTTGCTGGTCCATCCCAACACCGTGGCCCGCGCCTTTCAGGAACTGGAACGCGCGGGCATCCTGACCGCCCGCCGCGGCGTCGGCATGGAAGTCACCGCGCGGGCCCCCGCCGCCTGCCGCGCCAAGCGCCAGGAATTGGTGCGCGAGCACATTCGCCAGGCGTTGCGCGAAGCGGCGGCCAGCGCCTTGCCGGCGGACGAAATTCGCCGCCTGGTCGAGGATGAGCTGGCGGCCGTCAACGGCCAACGCCGCTCGAAAAGGAATGCCGGCGAGCGGGGGGCGTAAGCCCCCTGATGACAGGAGTTTTTTCATAAGCTTGTTCAAACGCGCGATCGAAATCAGGAGGCTAACGCCCTCCGCTCGCCTAAGAGAAATTGCCATGGAAACCATCATCGAAACCCGCGACTTGACCAAGCGTTTCAGGGCCACGCTGGCCGTGGACCGGTTGTCCTTGACGGTGCCGCGCGGCGCCATCTTCGCCTTGCTCGGCGACAACGGCGCCGGCAAAACCACCACGCTGCGCCTGCTCACCGGCCTGTTGCCGGCCGACGCCGGCACTGCCCGGATGCTTGGCCTGGATTGCTGGTCCGCCGCCGTCGCCCTGCGCCGCCGCGTCGCCTACGTGCCCGAGCGGCCGCGCTATTACGATTGGATGACCGTGAGTGAAATCGGCTGGTTCACCGCCGGCTTTCACGCCCGCGAATTCCTGCCCCGCTTCCACCAGTGGGCAGAAAAATTCCAGCTCGATCCCAAGGCTCGGCTCAGCACCCTGTCCAAGGGCCAGTACGCCAAGGTCGGCCTGGCTCTGGCCCTGGCCGTCGAGCCGGAAATCCTCATCTTGGATGAGCCGACTTCCGGATTGGACCTGTTGGTGCGGCGCGAATTCCTGTCGAGCATGGTCGGCCTGGCCGCCCAGGGACGCACCATCGTCATCTCCAGCCATCAAATCGCCGAGGTCGAGCGCGTGGCCAGCCATGTCGCTTTCCTGGCGCACGGAAGGCTCTTGCTGACCGCTCCCCTGGACGAGGTTCGCCGCCGCATCGTCCGCTTGAAGGTGCGTTGTGAAGCGCAGCCGCCGGACGCCGCGGCCCTGGGATCGGTGCTGCAGCGCAACGGCACGGGCAAGCAATGGCAAGCCGTTCTGCAAGACCCTCGCAGCGAAGCTCTGGAAGCGCTGGGCCAGGCCGACGGCATCCACGATTTCGAGGTAGCCACCCTGTCCCTGGAAGAAATTTATTGCGCCCTCTTGGCCCGGAAGGAGGTCACGCCATGATCCTCACCCTGTGCTGGAAAGAATACCGTGAGCAACGCGGCCTGTGGCTGGCCATCGCCCTCTTGGCGGTGGTGCTGGTGGTGGGTTTGGGTGAGGGCCTGTCGCAATACGGCCTTTGGGGGGCCCACCAGGACCCCGACACGCGTTCCTTGCTCGGCGGGTTGGTCATTAGCCTTGTCCTGGCTCAAGGCGTGGTTTGCGGCGCCCAACTTCTGGCCGGGGACAAAGAAGCCGGCACGCTGGCGTTCCTTGATGCCCTGTCGGCCCGGCGGGCCCCGTTGTGGCACAGCAAACTGGCCGCCGGCATTGTCCTCACGCTGCTTCAAGCCGTCGTGCTGGCGGCCATGATGATCTATTTACGGTTCGGGTCGTGGGGTCTGATGCCCACGTATGTAGTACTGGGGCTGGAGGCCTTGCTGTGGGGCTTGGTCGGGGGCGCCTATTGCCAGAAGGTTTTTGTCGCCGTGTTGATTGGCATTGTGTTCTTGGCGGGGAGTCTGGTCCTTTCTCTTCTATGTCCTCGGGGTGTGGATTTCGTGGTGCACTCGAGCCTGGCCCTGGTGGCCGGCTATGTTTCCTGGCGGCGGTATGCGGAACCGGACGCCGTGCGGACGGCCCGCGAGCAAACCCCTTCGTGCCACGAGGAGGTCCTGATTTGGCTCTGCTTTCGCCAAGGACGGCTCTTCCTTCTTGGCGGCCTGGTCGCCTGCTTGATCGCCGGTTTCTTGATGCACCTGGCCCCGGTGATCCTCTGGCCGGGGACTGCGTTGGCGGTTGGGCTGGTTTGTGGCATCATGGTGTTCGCCCCGGAACAGACCGGCGAACAGGAGCGTTTTCTCGGGACCTTGCGCTTGCCTCCGGGAATGGTGTGGCGGATCAAAATCTTTTTTTGGGGGATCGCGGCCATCCTGCTCCTGTTTCTTGCGGGTGGCATGGCTTTGATTGTGGACGCGCAGACACCGCGGGGCTCACCGAGGCAAACTCCGGAGCGGTTATGGGGGATTCTGGGCCTGGGCCTGGGCGGCCGGCCCGCGCTCCTCGTGGCGTTCTGGCTGCTGCATGGTTTTTGCTTCGGTCAATTCTTTGTGTTGCTTGCCCGAAAAACCATTGTGGCGGCCGTCCTGGCGACCGGCGCTTGCCTCGTGGTGCTGGGATTATGGTTCCCCGCGATGCTCTTGGGTCGTCCCAGCGCCTGGCAAATCTTGGCGATCCCATTGCTCCTTCTTGTCGCCACCCGCTTCGCCTTGTGGCCTTGGTTCTGCGGCAGGATGTATTCACGCCGGCCCCTTTTCGGAATGGTAACCTGTGTCTTTTTTGCGGCCGCCTGGCAGGGGGGCAACCTCTGGTATCGTGCGGTGGAAGTGCCGGATGTGGGTGAACCGTTTGACTTGCAAGCTCACGAAGCCAGCCTGAATCGCGCTGCTCAGAGCGAGGCGGGGGCCCTTATCCGCAAGGCCGGCAAGGAAATGGTGGAGCATCAGCAAAAAGTCACGGACAAGTTGGGGCCACCGACCAAACCGGTTTATCCCGCCAAGGCCGACGCGCCGCCCCGCGAAAACCTGAGTTACGGGCATCTGGTTGACGAGGTCCTGACCTATGGCTGGCCGCCCGAAGGTGAGGAAATCGGCCGCTGGTTGGATTTGTTGTTTGCCCACCCTTGGGCCGACCATCTGCACGCGGCGGCGCAATTGCCGCTCGGCCTGATCCTGGACCCGCGCAAACTAAATTTTTCCTCTTCGGTGGGGGATTTGTATAATTGCCAGAGCATGGCGGCCCCCTTCACCGCCCGTGCTCTGCAATGGCAAACCCGAGGTGACAACCAGGCGGCCTTGAAACATCTGGCCACCGTTCTGGCTTTGTCCAGGCACACCCGCAATTACGCTTTCCTCCATAGCCACATCGAAACTACGGCCTTGGCCGGTTTTGGTCACTGGCTTGGGCAAGTTGGTCCCCGGGCAAATCTTCTGCGGAGAGGACTGGAAATGTGCCAACGGCATGAAAGAGAATCGCCGGCTCCTTTGGACAATCTCAAAGCCGGTTTTCTCGAGTTTCGCAACAGCTTGGAACTTTTTTTTGAGCCCAGTTCGTCGCTGGAACGAGGTATCATCCGTCTGAGCCTGGAATGTCCCTGGGAAAAACAAAGGTTTTGGCGGGTCGTTCACGCCCATTTCCAGGCGCGATGGCAGCGGGCACAAGTACCTTCGGGAAAACCGGCTCACCTTGAAGAGTGGCACAAGAAAGGTTATCAGGATCTTTCCAGCCAGATTGCCTTCGAAAGTGGCCTGCCATTAGCCGACGGGCCGACGACCGCCCTGAGTCCGCGTCAATGGGGCAGGCTCATTCAGGAAAACTGGCCCGTGGCCCTATTTTTTCGTTTCCCGTTGAAGTGGGAAAGGGATTACTTGGCCCGGCTTCGCGCCTTCCAGCTGCAAATCGCCCTGGCCCTGTACCAACTCGACCACCGGGGAAAACCCGCCGCTTCGCTCGACGATCTGGCCCCGCGCTATGTGCCCGCCGTTCCATTGGATCCGTTGCGCAACGAGCCGTTTCGTTATAGGATTTCCCAGGGAGAGAAAATTTACGGGCTCTTCCTTAGCGGCGAAAGTCCGCGAACGGAACAATTGGCCGCCGGCCAGGGTTTGGTTTGGCTGGAAAGCGCGGAGTCGATAAAGGGGCCCTCCGGAAAGAATTACCGGACCTGGTATTTTCCGGTTCCATTGTGGAAGAAATAGGCAGGTCGCCTGAATAATCCCCAATCAAGGGTCATTCATCCACGATGTCTTCAAACCTCGCCACGGCCACCACTTCCTGGCGCGCCAGCAGGACGCGTCGCCGGTTGCGCTTGATGCCGGTGGCGTGGGCGGCGGCGACGTAGTTTTCCCGCGACGTGGTCGTGTCGCGCAGATCGTGCAAATCGGCGTCGCCCAATTCCAGGAAATTCTCATCGACGCGCGTCAAGGCGCCCAGGCAAACATACGGGCTTTTCAGGTCCACGACGACGGTCTGTCCCACAAGTTCCGCGATCATGGTTGGTTTCGCTTCCCAAAGGGGAACGGTTTCCTAGGTTAACAGAAGTTTGCCGCACCCCATTTAGCCGCCGGGCTTGCCCGGCGCGGACGGCATACTCTCCACGGCGAACGAGTTCGCCGGCTAAATTGGTGTCCTTGCCATGCCGACTCCTCCCCTGGCCGCCGCCGAACGATTTTATCACGAAGCCCTGGGCCGCTGGCAACAACTTCTGGCCGGCCAGCGCGACGCCCTCGACCGGGCGGCGGCGCTGTGCACCGAGGCCATCGCCCAGGATGGGCTGGTCCACCTGTTCGGCTGCGGCCATAGCCGCATGCTGTGCGAGGAGATGACGCCGCGCCAGGGCTGCTTCGTCGGCTGGCATACCATCGTCGAACTTGGCCTGACCTATCATAACCCCATCGTCGGACCCAACGGCCTCAGGCAAAGCCTGCACCTGGAAAAAACCCTCGGCTACGCCGAGCAAATCCTGCGCAACTTCGCCTTCGGGCCGCACGACGTGATGATCGTGATCTCAACGAGCGGCATCCGCGAGGTCATCATCGAGATGGCCGCAGGGGCCAAGCAGCGCGGCCTGGCGGTCATCGGCGTCGTCAGCCGCGCCCATTGCGAAGCGGCCCAGCCGGCCCATCCATCCGGCAAGAAACTCCTCGATGTCGCCGACATCATTCTCGACAACGGCGCTCCCGTGGGGGATTGCCTGCTGGCCCTCGACGGTTGCCGCCACAAGACCGGCCCGTTCAGCACGCTCGGCGGCGCCCTGGTGATGAACATGCTCCGCTGCGAAGTCGCCCAGCGCCTGGTGGACCGCGGTATCGAGCCGGTTTTCCTGCCCAGCCACCAGTTCGTCGGCAGCCGGACGGTGGAAGAAGAACTGGAATATTTCTACGCCCAGTACGCGCGGCGGGTGGGGCCGTTGTACGCCCGGCAGGGGGAAGCTTAGCGATGGACTGGCTTTACTGGATAAAGGATTGGGTGGTTACCTATTCCGGGACCTTCCGGATTGGGCACCAATGCAATTCCCTGCGAAAAGCCATCGCCGTAACCATGGAGGAAGGGCGCGCATGGTATGGCGCAGTGCCTGCCGAACTGGAAAGGAGAATACGCTCATGAAACTGGAAGAAATGGCCGATGTGCTGGACGGACTGGCGGCGACGCTGGAGAAATTCCTGGGGAAAACCGCCCTGAACGACCTGCGCGCTGTAGGGAACTGTTTGCGCCAGTTTCCCGGGGAAAACGTAGCCGCGTTTTGCAATTTTGTCGTCCAGGCCAAGGAAGGCAAAAACACCACGCGCCGCGCTCCCGCTGATTTGAATGAAATGAAAGTCAATGAATTTGTCGCCAAGATTCAGCATTTTCTTGCCAATCGGCTGAGTTACGATTATCCTGCTCTCCGCCAGATGGCGGCCCAAATTGGAAAGCTCAAAATTCCGGAAATCAAGGCCATCGGCAACCGCATTGAATGTCCTTTGACCGGAACCAAGCCGGTCATGGTTTCCGCTCTGGAAAATTGGCTCACCAGTATCCGGCTCAGTGCGGAACAATCTTCCTTCACCCTTTCGGGGGCGGGCACTTAATCTTCAATTTGAATAACCTTGCGGGTCGTCTGCCGGGCGGGGAGAGAAGGAGTGAAGTGTGTCTTTGCCGACTCAACGTCCCGGCCGCCTGGCGGGCAAGCGCTGCCTGATCGTGGGAGGAACCTCGGGCATCGGACTGGCCGCTGCGGCGCGGTTTCTGGAAGAGGGCAGCCAGCTCCTCATTGCGGGTTTGCCCGGCGACGCTTTGCCAGAGGATCAACTAGCAGCGCTGCGCGAGCTGGGCCCGGGCCCGGTAAATGCCGTGGCTTGCGATGCCCGGGACCCGGGCCAGGTGACCGCATTGTTCGATCAGGCCATCCATATTCTTGGCGGTCTGGATGTGTTGTATCACGTCGCCGGCAGCAGCGGCCGCAAGCACGGCGACGGGCCGGTGCATGAATGCACCGATGCCGGCTGGCACGAAACCTTGCAGGCCAATCTGACCATGACCTTCTTGACGAACCGGGCCGCGCTCCGGCATTTTCTCGACGAGCGACATCCCGGCGTCATTCTCAACATGGCCAGCGTGCTGGCACTTTCGCCGTCGCCGGCCTATTTTGACACCTGTGCGTATACCGCCGCCAAGGGGGCGATCATCGCCCTGAGCCGGCAAGGGGCGGCCCGCTATGCCGCCCACGGCATTCGTATCAATGTCCTGGCCCCCGGCCTGACCGATACCCCCATGGCGGCGCGGGCGGTGCAGGACCCGGCCATTCGCCAGTTTTTGACGGGCAAACAGCCGCTCGCCCACGGGCCCGCCCGGCCGGAGGATCTCAGCGATGCCGCCGTCTTTCTGTGCAGCGACGAGGCCCGCCTGATTACCGGCGCCGTCTTGCCCGTCGATGGTGGCTGGTGCGTGAGCGAAGCCTAGCAGCTAGTAGAGGGGAAGGTGCGCGACGGACAGATTGTGTTGGTGGATGGAAGGAGATTATCGATATTGGAGTTCATCATGCCGCGTACCGTGAGGCTGGCCCGGCATCACACCAGTATCAGTGCCCTGAGGCTGATTCAGTTCTCACGAGTTATTTATCCAAGCCGCGGAGAACCTGCTGGAGTCCATGTCGAAACGGAGCCTTTCGGTTCCATCGTTCCTGGAATTGGGGGGCCCAAGGCCGAAACCGGCGCGACCAGTGAAGGCGCTTACGTGGAGTTTCTCCTGCCGGACGATGCTCAACCGACACAAGTGGGCCCAAGAAATACAGCGGTGATACCCATCGTCGGTCCACTCGTGTTGGATGGGCTTGACCCGCGGTTTGTTAATGTGCGACGATGGTGGAATCTGTGGTTTTTCTGGAGATAGCCGGAGAAGGTTAACATGGGAATCCAGCTGGACAAGGGCCTTGTGGTAGCGCTTTATTGCTATTGCCGACAAGCGGAACGATCTCTGGATCATGCGCTGTCTGCCGACCAGGAGCATTGGTGCGCTTTGCGCGAATATTACGATGCCGAAAAACGAGAAGGGATAGCCTCCATACTCAAGGAGTTAACCAGGTTGGGGGGAGACCTTGGAAATGTGCCAGCCCGCGCGGCGATTGCACGCACGCCCTTATTTCCCTTATTTGCCCCATTCCGGTTCCTTATTCGCAGAATCGCCAATCTTTGGAAGTCCTCCTGGACTTTTTCGACAGATGAGGTCAACTTTGTTTTGGCCAAATTGACAAGATTTTTCCATTTGCTCGATGGTCAAGAACCAGGGACCCACGAAGAGCTGGTTAACTTGCGAATGGATTTGAGTGTCTGTCAATGGATACTCGCCAATCCGACCTGTGGCCTGCCGGAGTTGCGCAGGGCCCGCCACATTGAACACTTTGGTCAAGCCGATTTCATCGAGCACATCTCCCTGGAAAAGCTGGTCGTGTCCAGGCGGCCCCTGGTGCGCAGTGCACCTTGAACGAACATTTGCTCTGGTTGCCACCTTCCTGCCGAGGTCCTGTAATCTCCAAGAATCCATCAGAGACCATTGGTTGATAGCCTCGAAAGCCGGATCGCGGAAATGAGTCGCCGCCGTGGAGAAGGGAACAGCCATGCACACCGCCAGCGTTGTTTTGAGCAACCTCCGTCAGAGCCGCGCGGCGACCGAGCCGCGTTAGCGGCCGGGTTTCTTACGGTGCTCGACTACGCTCCCTCACGGTCGCGGCTCTGACCTTTTGCGATAATCCGGGCTAATCATGACCATTCGCATCCTCCACGGCGCCATTCACGTCCTCGAGCTGCAAACGCGCATGCCGTTCAAGTACGGCATCGCCACGATGACGCGCGCCCCGCACGCCTTTGTCCGGCTCGAAACGGAAGTGGACGGCAAGCCCTCCGCCGGCATCGCCGCCGATCTCTTGCCGCCCAAGTGGTTCACGAAAGATCCGGCGCGGTCGCTGGAGGACGAAGTAGCGGAAATGGCCCGCGTCATTGACCACGCCGCAACCGTGGCCGCGGGGCAGCGCGCGGACACGCCGTTCACCCTGTGGCGGCAAATCTGGGATGCCCAGGCCTACTGGGCCTTGCAACACGAATTGCCGCCGCTCTTGGCGCATTTCGGGACCTCCCTGGTTGAACGGGCCATGATCGAAGCGTTTTGCCGGGCCCGAGAAAAGCCCTTCGCCCACCTGTTGCAAACCAACCAGCTGGGCATGCGCCTTGGCGACGTGCATCCGTCCCTGAAAGGAGGCGAACCGGCTCATTTCTTGCCCGCAAAACCGCTGGCCCAGATAATTGCTCGCCATACGGTGGGCCTGGCCGATCCCCTCATGGACAGCGACATCCCCGCCGCCGAGCGCCTCGACGACGGCTTGCCGCAATCCTTGTCGGCTTGCATCCACACCTACGGCCTGCGCCATTTCAAGATCAAGGTCAACGGCCACATCGACCACGATCTCGACCGCCTCGAGCGCGTGGCCGATGTGATCGGAACCCACGCGCCGCCGGATTTCGCCTTCAGCCTCGACGGCAACGAGCAATTCCACGCCGTCAACGACTTTGGCGTCTTCTGGAACGAGATCACCCGCCGGCCGGCGCTGAAGCCGTTTTTCCAGCATTTGTTGTTTGTCGAACAGCCGTTTCATCGCGACCTGGCCCTCGATGCGGCGGCGATGCGCCGCCTGGCCGATTGGCCCGAGCGCCCGCCGCTGATCATCGACGAATCGGACGCCGACCTGGTCAGCCTGGCTCAGGCCTTGCGCCTGGGCTACGCCGGCACCAGCCACAAAAACTGCAAGGGGGTTTTCAAGGGCATCGCCAATGCCTGTCTTTTGGCCCAGAAACGCCAGGAAGAGCCCGGGCAAACCGTCCTCCTGAGCGGCGAAGACCTGGCCAACGTCGGCCCCGTCGCCTTGCTCCAGGATCTCGCGGTCTGTGCCGCCCTCGGCATCGCCAGCGTCGAGCGTAACGGCCATCATTACTTCGCCGGCCTGTCCATGTTCCCCGACGCCATGCAACAGCAGATGTTGGCGGCCCACGGCGACCTGTACCATCCCAGCCGCGCCGGCTGGCCGACGCTAGCGCTGCGCGACGGCATGCTGGACCTGGCATCAGTCAACGCCGCCCCACTGGGCGTTGCCATGGTGGTGGACGTGAAAGAATTGCCGCTGTTGCACATCGAGCCAGGCGACGTAATTCCGTCGTCAAATCAGGATTCTTAATTCGGCAACAAGAAGGTCAGGGTGCTCCAGAAGGATTCCCATTCATAGTCCTTGGCCTTCGGCCGGGTCATGTGGGTCAGGCGCAAGGTGATGAGGCCGGTGCGGGCCAGGGGAATCAGGGCCGCGCCTTTGTCGTCGGTGCGGACGTAGCCGCGGGCAGTCTCGCCGTCGCCGGGATGCTGCCAGCCGACATTGGCTTCCGCCAGCGGTTTACTTTGGAAGAGAACTCGCACCGGCAGTGTTGTGCCGGTCTTGCACTGGAACGGATTGCGCAGGGGCACGATTTCCAGAGTCATGCCGAGAACCCGGCACGGATCGCCTTGGCCGCCTTTGCCTACCTGAACCAGCGTCTTGACGGATTTCGAATAACGTTCCTTTGCGGCCTGAGCGAGGGTGTTTTCCTTGACGCGCAGGCGATAGATGTGCGGCAAGCCGTCGGCCACCAGGTAGGCATTGAAAGCGTCGGCCTCCAGAGTGATCACTTTGGGATGGGTTTCCACGGCGAGGATGTAAACGCCAGCCTTGGCGGGGGTGAAGGCCAACAGGCCGGACTTGTCTTTTTTACCGGCGGTTGCCAGCTCTTCCTCGCGACCTTCGGGCGTAATCAAGAACCGCCGCTTGAACTTGGCCGGCTCGGGGGCGTGCTCGCTGTTGGGAAAATCCATGCCAACGTTGGCCTGGATCAGGGTTTTCTGGCCTGGGACAATCTTTGCTGGCGGTATTAGCCAGAAGTCGTGGGCCGCTAATGAATTTGCCAGAACAAAAAAGCCCAGGGGAAATCCCCACAGACAGAATTTCATGAGTACCTCCAATTTTCTCCAGTTATAATACTCGGTGGGAGGTTTTTCTATGACCAATATTTTGCAACAATTCGAAAAACGGCTTCCCCAATTGGAAGCGGACCTATGCCGGCTCCAGGGGAAATTAGGGGAACAAGAGGCGCCCTGGTGGGAGAAAATCGCCGGCCGTCAAAAAGAGCCGTGCGCGAAAAGTTTCATCAAAGCAGCATTTCCGTCGTCCAATTGAAAACAATGTTAATTCCAGTTTTCGTTTAGCGGGGAGCCGAAGGCGACCGCGGAAAGAATTCGCGCCTTCGGCTCCCCGCTAAACCAAAGTCTTATCACTTTCGCGGCGGCGCGAACGGCGCATGCGTGATGTTCAGGCCGTCGGGGGTGAGGTACTGATCGAGCGGCTCGACGCGGCCTTTTTCCTCGAGCTTGGCGTAGATGCGCGCCAGGGCGTTCCACCAGCGGACGCGGCGATAGCCGGGTTCCTGGCCGGCCAGGCGCATGTCGTTTTCGAAGGATTTCCAGCCGGCCACCGCTTCCAGCCTCTTGTTGTTCTGGTAGATATTGGCATGGCTTTCCTGATTGTTGACCTCAATGGCGGCCTGGCTTTCCCGTTCGCTTTTGAACTGGCCGGCTTGATTGAGCCGGGTTTTCACTTCGGTATTGGCCTGGGTGACCTTGTCGAAATCCGCCTTGACTTCGCGGGGCGGACTCAGGTCCGTCACGCTTGGCGGCAGGGGGCCGATCTGCACGCCCAGGTCGTAAACCGCGATCCGCTCGGCAACCGCCTGGGCCAGCCAGGCGGGTATGTGCCGTTTGCCTTCGAGAAGGACCTCCTCGACGGTCCGGCCGGCGATCCA
>CAZFGM010000138.1:0-13300 GCA_964518515.1 uncultured Alcaligenaceae bacterium
GGAATCTTAAACTGTTGTTCACTATTTTCTCCCACTGAAAACCCGGATGCGTCGGTTTTTTTTTATCATGCCTGCTTTCGTTCATAAACTGGAATTGGCCAGAAGCGCCAGGGGATCGCTTTCGCGGCGGCTGGCCCAGATTTCGAGCCCCGGCCAATGTTTTTGCAAGCGCTCAGCGAGCTCCTCGATGCCACAGCGTTCGCTGGTGAAGTGGCCGGGCAGAACGAGGGCGAGGTTTTGCCCCAGGGCGGCCAGGCAGTCGTGGAAGCGCGCTTCGCCGGTGAGCAAGACGTCGGCCCCCGCGATCCGGGCGTCGGTCAGGAACTCGCCGCCGGCGCCGCAGACGATGGCGACATGATGCACCGGGCGGGCCGGGTCGCCGACCAGGTGGACATAGCCGGCATTCAGGCTGGCCTGGACCTGGCGGGCGAAGTCGGCCAGCGACAGGGGTCGGGGCAACTGGCCCAGTCGGCCGGCACCGGCCCCGGACAGCGCCGGCCGCAGCGGATAGACGTCGAAAGCCGGCTCCTCATACGAATGCACTTGCCGCAGGGCCGACACCACCCGCTCGACGGCGGCCTCCGGGCAGACGGCTTCCAGACGCCATTCGCTGACCTGTTCGCGCCGGCCTTTCTGGCCGACGGCCGGCTGGGCCCCCTCCGAACCGAAGAAGGTGCCGGTGCCCGCCAGCCGAAAACTGCACTCGCGGTATTCGCCGATGTGCCCGGCCCCGGCCGCGAACATCGCCTCGGAAACCCGCGCCAGGTCCGTGTCGGGCACAAACACCACCACCTTGCATTGCCGCGGTCCCGGCTGCCGGCGCAAGGGCTGCACGCCGGTCAGCCCCAGCCGGCGGGCCATCAGGTCGTTGATGCCGTCCGTGGCATTGTCGAAGGCGGTATGCGGACTGTAAATCGCGACGCCGGCGCGAATCAACTCCAAGAGCATCCGCCCTTCAACGGTGGCCGCCGTCAAACGCTTGCTGGCCCGGAAGAGCAGCGGATGATGGGTCACGATCAGTTGCACACGGGCTTCGACCGCCTCGGCAACCACCTCCGGCGTCACGGTCAAACAGGTCAGCACGCGCTCGACCGCCGCCGCCGGATCGCCCACGATCAGGCCGACGTTGTCCCACTCCGCCGCCAGTTCGGGCGGGGCCAGGCGTTTCAGGAAATCGACGAAATCGGCGACCGTGGCCATTATTAGTGTTTCCGGCTTGGGGTGTAGTGTTTCTGCAAACCCACAGGCGAGCCGAGCGACGTAAGTCGCCGGGTTACGACTCTCGCCCCTTGCCCGGCCGTCCGGCTCGCCTGTCCATCCGGCTGGCGCTCGGAAGGCCTGCCCACCAGCCAAGCCAGCCTGACACGCAGGAGACGCCACCTGCGGCTATTATAGGGTCCGCTTTCTTTTGGCGAGACCGAAGTTACGGAGGCGGAACTCGATCCGAGCACCTTTTTTTTCTAAATGCCAATGGCATTGTCAGGAGGCTGCTCCTGCTCCCCGCTCCCTGACGATCGCGGCTCTGTCGGGAACTGTTTCCCCGGGTATGATCCAACGAAAAATTGGCCGGTCGTTCCGAAAAAAGACGATCCCTATTAGGAAAAGGCGGACGACTCAAGGGATATTAAACCATGAACCCAAAAACCATCGCGTTGTTGCAAAGGGTGAACCAGATCCTCGGGGAAGGGGATGACTGGTTCAAGGCGCTCCAGGAGTGGTATGAACATTCCGAGCTTACCCGGCGAATGCTCGAGGCGTTTCTCGACCGCGACCGCGCGGGCTGCGTGATCTCCCTGGCCGTCAACGGGCACCTTCTGGACGGGGCCTTCCGCCACGGGGACCGCCAATTCCAGAAGATCACCTGGATGATTCCCGCCACCTGGCTGCACGCGGGGAACAACGACGTCGTCGTTGCCCTCGAGCGTGGCACGGAGGCGCCGCTTCTGGTCAACGCCGCCGGCGTGGAAGAAGGACCCGGGCTATCCCGCCAGACGCTTGATTTGACGGTCCCCGAGCCGGCCCGAACCGCGCGGCTGGGGCTGGGGTTTTGCCGCCAGGCCCATTATCAGGCCGGGCGCAAGTGCTGGACCCTTCAAGCCAACGGAGGCCTCATGCAGTTTGACCTGCGGCTCTCCCGCGCCATGGAAACCAACTTCACCCTCAACCTCGCCGCCGGACCCGGCCGCGCCTGGGCGAAACTCCTCTGGGACTTGCTCGACAAAATTCTGGACGCGATCCAGAAGAAGAGGAAAGAATTGGAAGAAGCCGCCCGAAGGTTGGCCCAACGCGACGATCCGCGCGCGGACCAGGTGCGGCGCGACCTCGACGACCTGGAGGCCTACGAGCGGCTTCACCAGCTTCAGGTTGAACCGGCCGTTCTGGCCGACCCGCCGGTGCCTCTGGAAAAGGTGATCGCGGCCAGCGGGCGGCCGGCCGGGCGGATTCCGCGGGCCCGTTCCGCGCAGCCGCCCCGCCAGCCCCTGCCGCCGCCGCGCCTGACGCGGGGACCCCTGGCGTCCGGCGTGCTCGGCGGCGCGGTGAAATGGCTTCTCGTCCTGGTTTTCCTCGTCGCCGGCGGCCTGGTTTTTGCCGCCTGGAAGCGCGGCGACCTGGACGCCCTCCTGGGCGACAGAGGGGAACGCGGCCTCGATTTGAAGAAACGCTTGTTGGTCAAACGGATTCAGGACCGTAAAGCCGGCACGGGAGATGTGCAAATCTCCCTTTCCTGGGAAAACAAGGACGATTTGGATCTGCACGTGGTCTGCCCCTCGGGTGAACAGATCAGCTTTGCCAACCGCCGGTCGAAATGCGGCGGACAACTGGATGTGGACATGAACGTCCACCTCGCCAAGGCCTCGTCCGAGCCGGTCGAAAATGTCTTCTGGGCCAAAGCGCCGAAGGGGCGTTACCAGATTTACGTCCACTACTTTGGCAACCACCGCGGGCCCGCTGGCCAGGGACCGACGCCGTTTACCGTGCGCGTCCTGGTTCGCGGCGCCGAGCGCTGGTTCACGGGCGAGGTGGTGCACGGGGACCCGAACCGGGGCAAGGTTCTGGTTCACGAGTTCGTGGTTGATTGACTAGGGGTCCCTCCACTTTTTCCGAGCAGATTGCGTTCGCACCATGCCATCATGGCGAGCCAAGCGAAGTACGCGGCAGGGTCTTCCCAAACGAACTACTCCACGCTTTTGGAACGATTTGCACTTCCATCAGCGGGGCGGCTTTTTGCAACAACCGCAGGCCCAACTCGGTGACGTTGTTGGCTTCATAATTATGATGAACAACGAGTGTTTGCAAATGTCTCAGCCGGGCCAGTTGTGTCACCCCGGCGTCGGTCATGCCGGCACCGCCGATCTCCAAAGTCTGCAACGATTTCAAAGCGGCGATTTCTTTCAGGCCCGCGTCAGTCACCTGGGCGTGACGCAGGTCCAGCGTGTGTAAATGCTTCAGCCCAGCCAATTCTTTCAAGCCCACGCCGGTCAACTTGGTAAAGCCAAGGTCCAGGAAATGCAACTGTGTCAGCCCCGCCAGCGCCTTTAGCCCTGCTGGAGTCACGTCGGCAAAGCACAAGTCGAGCTGGCGCAGCTGGGTCAGCCCGGCTAGCTCTTTCAGCCCCGCGTCGCTTACATAAACAATGCCAAGGTCCAGCGCTTGCAACCGTTTCAGCGGGGCCAGGTGCTTTAACCCGTCCGAGGTCACCTTGGTGTAGTAAAGGTCCAGCGTTCGCAACTGCGTCAGCGGGGCCAACTCCTTCAGGCCGGCGTCGCCCACTTTGGTTGCACGAAGGCTGAGCAAGCGCAATTCCTTGAGCCGGCCGAGTTCCTTCAGCCCCGCCGCCGTGATTTTGGTATGCGCAAGGTAAAGGGTTTGCAGTTGTGTCAGCCCGGCCAGTTCTTTCATACCGACGTCGGTCACTTCTTCCGTGCTGTAAAGGCTCAGTGACCGCAACTGCTTTATGCCAGTCAGATGCTTTAGTCCGGCGTCCGTCACCTTGGTGAAGTTGAGGTGCAGCGTCTGCAAATCGGTTAGCCCAGCCAGTTCTTTCAGGCCCGCGTCGCTGACCTGCGAAGGAATCTGTGAACTGTAGCTCAACGTCCGCAACTGCTTCAGCCCAGCCAGCTCTTTCAAGCCCGCGTCGGTTACTTGGGCGGGCAAGGTCAGCGTCTGCAATTGTTTGAGTCCGCGCAGTTCTCTCAGACCAACGTCGGTCACCTCGGTAAATCGAAGATTCAACGACTGCAACAGTTTAAGCTTGGTCAGGTCTTTCATGCCCACGTCGGTCACCTTGGCAAAGCAAAGATCCAATAACCGCAATTGTTGCATCCCGGCGAGCTCTTTCATCCCGACGTCTGTGAGCGCGCCAACGCGCAGCGCTTTCAATTGCTTTAGCTTGGCCAGCTCCTTCAGCCCCGCGTCGGTCACCCCAGCACCTTGAAGGTTCAGCGAATGCAGCGATTTCAGCGCGGGCAGTTCTTTCAGGATCGCATCGGTCACGCGCGTGTAGGAAAGGCTCAACGTTTGCAACTGCTTCAGCTCGGCTAGTTCCTTCAGCCGCTGGTCGGTCACCTCGGTTAATGCCAGGCTCAAGGTCGTGAGCCGGTTGAGCCCGCCGAGTTCTTTCAGGCTTGCGCCGGTTATAGCGGTACGCTCAAGGTTCAACGCCTGCAACTGCTTCAGCCCGGCCAACTCTTTCAAGCTTGTGTCGGTCACAAAAGTGGATTCCAGATTCAGCGCCTGTAATTGCTTCAGCCCAGCTGTTTCTTTCAGGTCCGCGGCGCTCAACGGGGTCTTCTCAAGCCATAAGCCGAACGGAACCCCGGGCGGGGCAAGCGACTTCATCGCGCCGGTTGGGAACACGCGAAATCGGAACGCAGGCAATGCGCCGACCACGGGCTCTTCCGTGTCGAAGCGCCAGCCGGCATCTCCATCCGGATCGATCGAGATCCAGCCAAACTCAGCCCCCGCTTTTTCCCAGGCGGCGACGACCGCCGGCGTAGGCAGCGCACGTTCCTGCGCGGGGGCCAAATTCCGCGCAGCCAGTAGCGCCAATAGGGAGATTCCCCACCATCGGCACATCGCAAAGCGTTTCATGGCGGCTCGCTTTCACTCATCGGAGAATTGAACAGGGACCGAAGGAAAAATGCCTCGCGAGGATTGTACCCGCCTCCCGCCTGATTTCGAAAGATCAATACCGACGAGAACGGCGGAAACAATATTCTGCACGCAGCCGAAATGGAGGGTTTGTAGTTAGGGTGGCCGTACCACCCGGGGGTTCAAGATGGGGCCACCACCGCCGCCAATTGGCCAACAAGGCCGCTCAGCCTCGATGCAAAACCTGCCTACCTATGACTTTCCGGATCGGATCCCTTGTTGGCCAAGTCAGTTTGAGTTGGCCAAAAAGGGAAAAAGTTGCGGTCTTGAACCGTGGCTAATGCCCGCCCCAAGAACCAATCAATCTTTCCCGCGAAAAGTTTAATTGGAAAAAGTCTCTTTCCATTTGCAATTCGCATTTTTTCCCACGCCCGGCCTACAATAGGAAAAACTCCTGGAGTTCTTCATGATAGCCGCGGGCTTTCGTGTCAAAGTGTTCCTGGGGCTCCTGGTCAGCGGAGCCGCTTTAACCTTTTTTTTGGCGTGGACCTGGTGGATTCGCCCGTGGGAGGAACGGTTCAAGCTCACAGACAAGCGATTCGCTTCTTTGCGTGCCGAGGGAGTGCCTGAGGCCGTCCTGTCCAAGCTCAAGGCCTTGAAGGACAAAGCTTTTGATCGAGAACCCCAATTTCGGAGAGAGCTTGTCAAGAACCTCGACAAGGACGAGTTGGAGCGCTTTCAGGACCAGATCTTGAACCATGCGGAAAACACGCCGTCTTTCGATCAAGCATGGGCCCGGCGGATGAAGGATTTCGCCCAAGGCCACGGTTTCCTGCGCGGGGTGATGGTCTGGCTGACATTTCTGGGGGAGGTCTATATCCTGGCGGTTTTTGCCGCCGTTGGCGTATTGGGATCGTGGTGGTGCCGGCAGCGCTGGCTGGCGGGGGTGTGGTTGGCGGCGGTGGCTGGCGGCGCCTTGCTCAACCTGGCCCTGAAAACGTCGATCGATCGGGTGCGGCCGGACATCCCCGATGCCGCCGTGCACGAACATAACGAAAGTTACCCCAGCGGCCACGCCATGGGGTCCACGATCGGCTTCGGCCTGGTTGCTTGTGCCGCCGTGCTTGGCCTGCGCCGCCGCCGCGAAAAAGTACTGCTGGTGGTTAGTATGGTAACGCTGATTGGCCTGATCGGCTTGAGCCGGATTTTTCTCCGCGCCCACTGGTTCAGCGACGTAATCGCCGGCTTCGCCATCGGCGCGAGCTGGCTGGCCTTGTGGCTAACCGTGCTGGCTTATGGCCAGGCGAAGTTCGCTCAGAAGAAACCCGCCTAGAAAAAACAGCCAGAGCGCGGCCGCAGCCGATCATCGGATCGCCTGCCTTATGACATCACGCATTTGTTCGCGTGCTGCAAGATTGGGACCGGGGTGGTTTGGCCAGGTGGCGTGGCTGATCATTCTGGGCTTGCGGCCACCGGCCGGAAAAAAACAGATACTTCTTTCGGTTGGCCGGCAAACCTGGTAGTTTTTCTACTAACCTGGATTGCCCACGGTCCGGTGGGGTAGGCTTCCAGCCTGCCAGATTGGCAATTTGGGCAAGCTCTTTGGCAAGGCAGGCAAATGCCTACCCAAACCAAGCCCGCGGCGACTGTAGCAAAACAACCCAATATACCCGCCCAGGCGCCCGAAGGAGGGAAAAAATGTCTGCCGAAGTTTCTTTGCTTGATTTGCAACGCTTTTTCATCAAGGAAAGAGTAGCCTTTCTGAAAACGGTCGATCACTTCGACATTTTCAATCCGGATACGGAGAAACAAGTGGCCAGCGCCCGCGAAGTCGCCAGCGGTCTCGTCCGGACTCTGCGCTGGTTCATCAGCAAAAAAATGATGCCCACGACCGTTGAAATTCGCGAAGCCGAAAGCGAGGATTTGGTTTTTTCCATCTATCGGCCTTTTCAACTTTTTCGGGCCCGCGTCGACGTCTACGATGCTGACAAAAAAAAGCTGGGCTACTTCAAAAGCAAATTATTTTCTTTGGGAGGAGGATTCTGGGTTTACGATACCCAGCATCGGTTATTTGCCGAAGTCAAAGGCGATTGGAAGGGCTGGAACTTCAAATTCTTGACCCCCGAAGGAGAGGAGTTGGGCCTGGTCACCAAGAAATGGGCCGGGCTGGGCAAAGAATTGTTCACTTCCGCCGACAATTACCTGGTCGCCATCAACGACGATTTGGCCGACCAGCCCGTGGCCAAAACCCTGTTGCTGGCCGCCGCTTTGGCCATCGACATTGTTTACAAGGAACGCGGGTAAATCCCAGAAAGGGACTTGTTCATGCTCAGTGCCGAAGGTTGCCGGCAACGCCGTTTACGCTTGTGGCACCAGCTCGATCCCCAGCCGGTTAGCGATTATCTGGTCCTGGGCGACCCCATTCACCTGACGTATCTGGCCAACTTCTGGGTCGATCCGTTCAGCCTGGGCGCGGGCTTTGGCGGCTATCTCTTGCTGCGCAAGGACGGCCGCGGCAAGCTGCTGCACGACAATCGCCTGCCCAAATCCGTCGAGCAAGCGCACGTCGAGGAACGCCGGCCCATTGTGTGGTACGACGGCCAGTCACCCGGCAAGGGCCCGCGCCAGCTCGCGGTTCTGGAAAACGTCAATCCCACCGGCCACGGCCTGCGCATTCACGATCGGCCGGGCGATCCGTACGCGGCCACGCTCATAACCACGCTGGCGCAGATGCGCCGCCGCAAGGACGCCGACGAATTGGCCGTGCTCCGCCGCTGCATGAAGGTCAGCGAAGCAGGCCACGCCTGGGCCCGCGCCAACGTCCGCCCCGGCATGACCGAGCTCGACGTCTACTGCGGCATCAACACGGCCTGCATTCTGGCCGCCGGCCAGGCCGCCGTCGTCTACGGCGATTTCGCCGTCTCGCCCGGGCCGGAGCGCCGCGGCGGGCCGCCCACCAACCGCGTCCTCGAGCCCGGCGACATGCTCATCCTCGACTATTCCGTCGTCCTGGGCGGATACCGCAGTGATTTCACCAACACCCTGGTCGTCGGCCAGGAACCCACCGCGGACCAGAGCCGGCTTCTCCGCTTATGTCTGGAAGCCATGGCCGCGGGGGAAAAAGAACTGCGGGCGGGAGCGGCCTGCCTGAGGGTGTATGAGGCGGTCCGCGGCGCGTTCGACAAGGAAGGCGTGGCCGAGCATTTTTCCCATCACGCCGGCCACGGCCTGGGACTGACCCATCCCGAGGCCCCGTTCATCGTTCGCCACGCCACGGAAACGTTACTGGCCGGCGATGTCGTCACGCTCGAGCCCGGCCTGTACATCCCCGAAATCGGCGGCATCCGCATCGAGCACAATTACCTGATCATCGAACGGGGTTTTGACCGCCTCAGCAATCACACCATTTCTTTGCAGTGAGGATAAAGGATAGAGGATAGAGGATAAGCAGTCAGCGGTCAGGAATCAGTTATCAGCAGTCAGTTATCAGCTAACTGACTGCTGACCGCTGACTGCTATCCTCTTTCGTCCTAATCCAGGACCTTGATCTTGATGTTCTTGAAGTGCAATTCCACGCCTTCGGACTGTAAGCCGAAGGGGCCTTCCGTGAGTTCGCCTTTGCCGGTGTCGATCTGGATGCCGTTGATTTTGCTGGTAATCGAACCGTCTTTGCAGATGACCTCGGTGGTGTTCCAGTCGTTCTTTTTGATGGCTTTTTTCTGGGCGTCGCTCATGGCCTTGCGTGCGGCGGCCTTGGCTTCCTTGTCCTTCAGGGCAAGGGTGCCCTGGAACTTGGCCCCCAGGGGGAAGATATTGCCGTGGTCGCTTTGCAAGCCCTGGACTTCGACGCACTTGGGCCACACTTTGTGTTTCCCCTGGATGTGAACCAAGAGGCCGCTGTTGCCGTCCTTGATGTATTTCCAGTCAAAGCGCAGGATATAGTTCTTGTAGCTTTTTTCGGTGTAAAAATAGCCGTTGGGCTTGCCGCTGACGACGATGACGCCGTCCTTGACGGTGAAAGTTTGGCTGGGGCTGCCCTTGCCCTGGACGATGGTTTTCCAGCCGGTGAGGTCCTTGCCGTTGAACAGCGAGACGAAGTCTTTGTCGTCACCCGCGCCGAGGGGCGACAAAAAGAGACAGCCCACGAAAGCGGCGCCGAGAAGGGAGGAGGTGCGGAACATGGAGGAAACTCCTTGAAGCAACGCCTGGATTGACCGCCCCCTTGGCGGCCACGACCCGGCGGAAGGGATTGTATGCCCTTTCGCCGGCAACTTCAATTACCTGCCGCCACGCCGAAGCCGCTTACGCTTAATTGCCAGGCCTAATTGGTATGCCACCTGCGGAGAAGATAAAATTCAAAATCCGAATATTGAAATCCGAAACAAATCCGAAATTCGAATTTCGAAATCCGAAAGGCCGATTGGTGGAGTTTTGGCTTTCGGATTTTGATATTCGAATATTTGTTTCGGATTTCGGATTTCGGATTTCGGATTTGTGGCCCGGCCGTGTTAGGTACCGCTCGGCAGATTGACGAATCCTCCGGGGGGCTTTAAGATTGCAAAGGCGATTCCGGAGAGGTGACCGAGAGGCCGAAGGTGCAGCACTGGAAATGCTGTGTGGGGGTCAAACCTCACCGCGGGTTCGAATCCCGCCCTCTCCGCTTGGCTTGCGGGCCGCCGGCGCTTGCTTAAACCGAGGGTGTAATTGTCGCTAAAGGGGAGGAATAGTTGTCGCCGAACACGCGTGTGTCGCGCTTGGTGTTCTTGCTCAATCACCCGCACGAGGCGACCCGCTCCAAATCCACCACGGTCAACCTCCCCTCCTCGGTCTGGAACCTGCCGCACGCTGGCGCGGGCATCTCCTCCGGGCAAAGGTAATCCAACGGGCGGCACGTGATCACGATTCGCCGGATCGAGAATCCAGGCATCGTACACGTCGTCGGCAGTGAGGAGAATCGCGTCGTCCCAACCTTTGAACGGGTGGATTTCGTAGCTCTGCGTGACCCACCGGACCGCACCGGCCGAATTCTGTTGGGTTCGTAACGACGGCCCTGGGACGAATAAATCTCAGGGCTTGGCGTTATGAACGAACCGCTGGGGTGCGCGTTCAAGAACCCGTTAGCCGCTTTCGCAGGCAGGCCTCGGCGTAAGTGGCCTCGAAGTCCACGGGGATTACCAGGTCTGCCCGCAGGCCAAGAGGCAACGTAGGCAGCGCCTGAGCCAGCGCCAGCGGGCGACGCCAGATGTCGATCCCGTCTCCCGTGCTGCGCCGCAGCGGCTGATAGGCCACGGCGTAAAGATTCGCCTCCGCCGGTAATTGAAGATGATTACCGGCCGCCATCACCCGCAGAATCTCATTATGAAGGTTCGCCCGGCGGTTGGTCACGATGTCCACGATGATGACGCTGATTCCCTGGTACAAGTAGCTGGCGCACTTGGTGGCAAAGGCCGTCCTTTCGGCCGGCCGATCTTTGTTTCCGGGGCTGATCAATTCGATTGCCGCCACCAGTTTCGGACCAGTGTCCGTGGACAGCACCCGTACCTCAAACGATTCCGGAAAAACGGCGGGCACAACGCCGTCGGCAGCGGGGGGAGCCCACACCTTTGGCACAGTCGCCACCACGCCGCTCCCATTCTCTGGCGTTGTCGCTGCCTGTTTAAAGGTGCCAACGTCGATTTCGATGAAGGGCCCCAGGTGAACATGTTCTTCAGCGATGTAGTTGGCAGGCAGCCAGCGCTCCGTCAAGGCATCCGCCAGCTTGGTGGCCCAGTTGGCGTGGAACGATTCCCAGTGCCGCTCCACACTCAAGGGAGGGTGAAAGTGATCCAGTAATGGCATTAGCAATTCCCCTGTTCACGGGGCTTTTCGGCCGCTTTATCCCCTTGCCCTGCAAAGGTATTGTACCGAAAAGGCGGCAATTCAGGCGAGAGAAACGTTCAGCTTCCGCCTCTGTTCCGGATGGAGCATGGCCTCAGTCGGGCCTGGGAGGAAAGAATAAGACCAAAATCGCGACCGTCTATACAATAGTTACCAGCCCACGGCTTGCACCCCGTGGGCTTTTCCGTCAAGATGGAAGAAGGACCCAAGCCCGCAGGCGAGTCTTCGAGCCTGCGGGGTAACCCGCCAAGAAACGTCAACCTCCTCGGGCCCACCATGAAGGCGCCGTTACTTACCGCCCCTGTCGCCCGCGGCCTCGGCAGCTCGCCCTGGCCGCTGAAGCCGTTTGATTTCCATTCCCCCACGCGCGTCGTGTTCGGCCCGGGCTCCTTGAACAAGCTTGGGGAACTGGCCCGCGAATTGGGTGACACGCGCGTCCTGTTGGTGACCGACCCGGGTTTGGAATCCGCCGGCCATCCCCAGCGGGCCATGGCATCGCTGCGCGAAGCCGGCCTGGAAGTCTTCCTCTTTGACGGCGTCGAGCAGAACCCGACCGATCGCCATGTCGTGGCCGGCGTCGCCTTCGCCCGGCCGCTCGGCATCGACCTGATCGTCAGCGTCGGCGGCGGCAGCTCGATGGACTGCGCCAAAGGCATCAATTTCCTCTTAACCAACGGCGGCGCCATGGCCGACTACAAGGGCTTCGGCAAAGCGAAAAAGCCGATGCTGCCGTCCATCGGCGTGCCGACCACGGCGGGCACCGGCAGCGAGGCCCAATCCTTCGCCCTCATCGCCGACGAGAAAAGCCACATGAAGATGGCCTGCGGCGACCGCAAGGCGGCCTTCCATATCGCCATCCTCGATCCGGAAGTTACGGTGTCCCAGCCGGCCAAGGTGACGGCGATCACCGGCATCGACGCGCTGTCGCACGCCCTGGAATCGTACGTGACCACGCGGCGCAATCCGCTGGCGCAGATGTATGCCCGCGAGGCCTGGAAACTTCTGGAAGGGCACCTGGAAAAGGTCTTGAAGAATCCCACCGACATGGAGGCCCGCGCCGCCATGCAACTGGGGGCCTTCAAGGCCGGCACAGCCATCGAAAACTCCATGCTCGGGGCCACGCACGCCTGCGCCAACCCGCTGACCGCCCATTACGGCCTGACGCACGGCATCGCCATCGGCATCCTCTTGCCGCACGTGGTCCGCTTCAACGCGGCGGTGGTGGGCGATCTGTATCAGGAACTGGCGGACGAATCGAGTTTTCCCGAGGCGGCCGGCAACGGCCATCCCGGCCCCGCCGCCGAGCGCCTGGCCGAGCGCATCACCGCCCTTCTGAAAATCGCCGCTTTACCGACGACGCTATCCGAATGCGGCATCGCCGGCGGCATCCTGCCGGTCCTGGCCGACGAGGCGGCCGGGCAGTGGACCGCCCGCTTCAACCCGCGGCCGGTGACGGATGTGGATTTGTTGGGACTTTACGAGGCGGCTCTTTAATCAAGGGAGGGCATATTCCATGGCCCAAAATACCTTCAACCAGGAGTTGGCCCTAAACCGCCAGGTATATGAATCCTTGCGAGAAAAAATTCGCCGGGATTATTCCGGTCAATACGTGGCCATCGCATTCGGGAAAATCGTGGCGCTATCTCCCGATTTCGACGAAGCCAAAAACGTGGTGGAAAAATTGGACCCTGCTCCGGAACATGTGGTGATTTTTCCGGCGGACGAGGAGCCAGCGTGGGAACCATTCGAATCCATTTCTAGTGAATTCGAAGAACCTGCGGTGGATAACAAAACTTTTGACCAGGAAATGGCACAAAACCGCCAAGCTTACGAAACCATGCGGGATATTATTCGCCGGGATTTTGCCGGTCAATACGTGGCCATTGCCTTTGGAAAAATTGTAGGGGTGTCTCCAAACTTTCATGAGATTCAGGAGATCGTGGAAAAATTAGAGCCTTCCCCGAAACATGTTGTGGCTTTCTTGGCGGAAGACGAACCTGTTTTTGAGCCCTATGAAAACACCTACAAGGAATTCTTTTAACAATGGGCCAAGCAATTTGGCAAGCTGCCCATGATGGCCGGTATTGGCTCGATATCTGGGTTGGCAACCAAGATGAGCTATTCATGATCGACCTCGGCCTCATTGATCCCCTGGGGCGAGTCGGTTTTGAGTTGAACCCCCATTCCTTCGATCAACTAAGATATTCGGGACAGTTTCAGGTGATCGAGAAGCGAAGTTGGCGGGATGCCCGCGGAAGGACTGGAGTTACTGTAAGTGGCCTACGCTTCTTCCGGGACCCTGCCCGGAAGAAATGGCCCCTTTCGGGGCAGG
>CAZFGM010000139.1:0-13288 GCA_964518515.1 uncultured Alcaligenaceae bacterium
CGCGGATCATGCTCTCGACGTCGCGGCCGTGGTAGCCGACCTCGGTGTACTTGGTGGCCTCGACCTTGAGGAACGGGGCGCCGACGAGCTGGGCCAGGCGGCGGGCGATCTCGGTCTTGCCGACGCCGGTGGGCCCGATCATGATGATGTTTTTGGGCGTAATGTCCTTGCGCAGCTCGGCCGAGAGCTGCTGCCGCCGCCAGCGATTGCGAATGGCGATGGCCACGGCCCGCTTGGCCGCGTCCTGGCCGACAATGTACTTATCCAGTTCCGCCACGATTTGACGGGGAGTCAGGTCTGCCACGAGGTTTTTCTCCGTTTCTTATGGTTCGCGAGTTTCCTGTTCACGGTGTAGATCGAGCGGTTTTCGCCGCCAACCACCTTACCAACGCAGGCTTCGTGGGCAGGTTGGTCACTGGCTGGTGCCAGTCGTCGGAATGAGCTTGCTGGCCCAATAGAAGGACGAGCCGGGGTGAGGAGTGGTTCGCCGGTCACAGACAAGGGCAGTCTCACCTCCACAAGGCCGTCAACGGCCTGCCGGTGCATAAGGGCAATGGCCGATCGAGTGGATCGCGCAGCAGGGTGTAGGGATCGATGCCCAGGGCGTGATAAATGGTGGCGGCCAGATCGGACGGGGACACGGGGGGCGTCACGGGATAGGCGGCGTGGCGGTCGGAGGCGCCGAGGACCTGGCCGCTGCGGATGCCGGCGCCGGCCAGCACCACCGTGTTGCACGCCGCCCAGTGGTCGCGTCCGGCCTGGGCGTTGATGCGCGGCGTGCGGCCGAATTCCCCAAGACACACCACCAGCGTTTCCTCCAACAGCCCGCGCTCGTGCAAATCGTCCACCAGGGCGGCAAACCCCCGGTCAAACGGCGGCAGCAGGCTGGTCTTGAGCTGGTTGAAATTGTCGGCGTGCGTGTCCCAGAAGGCATCGTCGCGAGCCCAGTTCACCGTCACCAACCGCACCCCCGCTTCCACCAGCCGGCGGGCCAGGAGCAAGCCCTGGCCGAACGGACTGCGGCCATAGCGGTCGCGTGTCCGTTCATTTTCCCGGAAAAGATCGAAGGCCCGCCGCGTTTCGGCCGACGTGACCAGGTCAAACGCCCGCGCATGATGACGGTCCAGCGTCCGCACGACGGCGGCCTGGTCGAGGGCCTGGCGGCGGCGCTCGACGGCGGCGAGCAGGGTGCGGCGCTCGGGCAACCGGGAGTTGGCATCGCCTGCCGCGCCGGCAAAGGGTTGAAAACCCGGCCGGCTTGGGTCCTGGCTGATAAACAACGGGTCGTGGGCGCTGCCGAGCAAACCGGCGAAGAAGCCGGGGAAGATGTGATTATTGGCCGACACCTGGTTGGCCGGGGCGTTGAGGCTAATGCCGGCGGGCAAGGGACGGCCGCTGGGCCGCAGTTTCTGGACGGCGGCGCCGAAGCACGGAAAATCATCGGGAGCGTTTTGCGGATTCGTCTTGGGCCGGGGGTGGCGCTGGCCGGTGAGCATGTAGTGCATCGCCACCGTATGCGTGTCGTCCGGATGGCTGACCGAGCGAATCAGGGCCAGGCGATGTACTTGCCGGGCGATGCGGGGAATGTGCTCGCCGACAAAAATGCCAGGAACGGTCGAGGCGATGGGCTGGAATTCGCCGCGGATTTCGCGTGGAGCGTCCGGTTTGAGGTCCCAGATGTCCTGGTGAGCCGGCGCGCCAAACAGAAAGGCCAGGATGCACGATTTGGCCCGGCCGAGAGAATTCTGAGAATAAGCCTGGGCCGCCCGAGCGCGCAAGGCCAGCAAATCGGGCAGCGTCAACCCCAGCGCCCCCAGACCGCCGGCGCACAGCCACTCGCGGCGGGTGAGGCCTTCACACAGACGCACTGGGTTTCCCGAAAGCGAAAGCATGGAGTCCAGTTTACTGCTTCCGGCGGTCAAAAACAACCAACAACTGTAATAATGAAACGATTGGCCCCAAGATGATATTTTCTCGATACTGAAGCAAGGCGCGGTCTAAATTGAGGCGAGCGTCGGAGCGTAAGCCCGACGTGGACAAAGGCAAGATTTCCACGTCGGGCTTACGCCTCGACGCTCGCCAAGAAATTTAATCTCGGCCGCCCGAAGTATAACCTACGAAGTTTCGTTGGCGGCTCTGGAGGATATATACCAGGCGAGGGCGTCGGAGTACTGGCCGGCCAGCAAGGAACTCAGGGCCAAGCATTGGCGGGAGTCGGCATCGGCCCGCAGGGTATGCGCCTCTCGGGCCAGGGGCAAGGCGGCGGGGCCGTCGCCCCGGGCCAGGTAGGTCCAGGCCGCCGACAAGGCAAACCGCCGCCGCTGCAGCAAATCGGCCAGCAGCGACAAATCCGCCCGGCAGCGACGGCACTGGGCGGGAGCCTCCCCAGGCAGGTTGGCAAGCGGCCGTACGTTTTCCGCCCGGCACACCGGACAGCTCAAGTTAAGGGTTTCGAATCCTTCCATTTGCCCATTTCCGCCGTTCGTAGAAACACGTTTGGGCGAGCCGGGCCGCGTAAGCGGCCGGGTTGGGCCCGCGGGCGTCACCCGGCTCCTTACGGAGCTCGGCTCGCCTAAAAAATTGCCGCGCACAAATGGTGGGAAAAACTACTCACCACTCACTACTCACCACTCACCACTCAAGCATCGGCCAGGTAAAAAAGAACATCCTCCAGCTCGTGGGAGGCCTGGGCCACCTCATCGGCTTGGCGGTTTTCCAGGGCGGCCTGGAGACGTTGCACCAGGCGCTGGACCTCGGCCTGGTCCTGGGGGTTAACCTGGGGCAAGCGGCGCTGGGCCTGGTCGATCAACTCCCAGGCCTTGGATTCCTTCGGATCGAGATTGACCGCGGGAATATCCACGGCATTGGCAGGCCGATCGCCGTCGGCATCCTGCCAGAGCTGGTGCAGCCGCTTTTGCGCGGAGGCGCGTTCCTGGGTCTGGAAGCGCGTCAAGGCGTTGTCGATGGTGATGAGTTTCTGCAGCCCCGTGGCGCGTTCGCGGGCGGTGACCTTGAGCAGGCCGTCGAGATTAAGATCGAGCTGAACGACGATTTGATTGCCGGCCGGCACTTTCGACAGCCCCTCGATGGTGAACTGGCCCACGGGATGGTTATCGCGTACATCGGGACTTTCGCCCTGAAAGACATCCACCTTGACCGCTTTCTGATTATCGGTCACGGTTTGGAAAACATCGCTGCGCGATGCCGGCAAGGGGGTATTGCGCTGCAGAATGGGGGCAAATTGGAAAGGCAGAAATCCCAGGCGGTCCAGGCAGCGGATGCCGAGCGAATGGGGGGTGATGTCCACCAGCACGGCGCCGACCTCCAAGCCGGCGATGATGCCGGCCTGGATGGAGGCGCCCAGGGCCACGCACAGGTCAGGGTTGACTTCCTGATGGGCCGCTTGGCCCAGGCGCTCTTCCAGTAACCGGGAAATCAGTGGGGTGCGGGTGCTGCCGCCCACGAGAACTACCTTGTCGATTTGTGACCCGGTCAACTGGCAATCCTCCAGGGCCCGTTGCACGCACGCCATGGTGCGGTCGATCAGCGGGCGGATCATGTCCTCATACTCGTCGCGGCTGACCTCGGCGAAAAGGTGAAGCGGCTGGCCGTTTTTCTCGGCAATGAATTCTTCCTCGATGCGGGCGTAGGGATGAAACGACAGCTGGTGCTTGGCGGTTTCGACGGCGCGCAGCACCCGCGCCTTGGCCCGCAGATTGGCCCGCAGGTCGAGGTCGTGCTTTTCCTGGAACTGGTTGCAGACGCGGGCCAGAAGCAGGTCGTCGAAATCGTCACCCCCCAGCTGGGTGTCGCCGTGGCTGGACAAGACCTCGACCACGCCTTCCTGGGCCTGGACGATGGAGACGTCGAAGGTGCCGCCGCCCAGGTCGTAGACCAGCAGGCGGCGCAGCTCGCGCTGACTGGGATCGTAGGCGAGCGAAGCGGCCGTGGGTTCGTTGAGGATGCGGGCCACGTCGAGTCCCGCCAGCTCGCCGGCCTCGCGGGTGGCCTGGCGCTGGGCCTCATTGAAATAGGCCGGCACGGTAATCACCGCCTTGGTCACGGCCTGGCCCAGGTCCCGCGCCGCCCGGTCGCGCAAGGCGCGCAGGATCATGGCCGAGATTTCTTGCGGCCGGTATTCCTGTTCGCCCAGGCGGACCTTCACGTCCTGGCCCATCTTCCGCTTGATGGACTTGATGGTGCATTCCGGGGCCAGCACCCACTGGTTGCGGGCCGCGTGGCCGACCAGCAATCGGCCGTCCTCCGCCAGACCTACGAAAGACGGCAAGATGGGGTCGCCGTCCTCGGCAAACACGTGCGGCTGGCCGTCGCGAATGACCGCCACCTCGCTGTTGGTCGTTCCCAGGTCGATGCCCAGAATGATTTCCGGCATAGTGCCCTCCTTTGGCAGGTTGGACGAAATCCAAAATCCGAAACATTTACCATTTGCATTGTGCAATTCTGTTTTGCGACAATTTTTTGTCGCGCCCGAACGGCATATCGAACTTTTCCCCTCCGTTTTATCCCGGCTTGGCGACGCGGACCTGGGCGTAGCGAAAAACGCGTCCGCGCCAGAAGTAACCGCGGCGGACTTCTTCCAGTACCACCGTCGCCGACCGTCCTGCCTCGGCGACTGCTTCCACAACTTCCATGGTTTCCGGGTCGAAGGGCTCGCCCTGGACCACCATGGGTTCGAGCTGGTGGTGGGCCAAGGCGCGGTCCAACCGCTCCAAACCCAGGGCATAGCCGGTCAGGAGTGCGTCAAGCCCGTGGCGGAAAGAATCCAGAAACTGGTTCTGGGCGCGCGCCAGCTCGATCTGGTCGCGACCGTGGGCGAGATAATTTTGCAAGGCTTCCAGCTCGCGTTTGATGGTTTGGTAACGGGGATCGGGATAGATGCGGTTGAGCAAGCGCAGCCATAACGGCGGGCGCTTGCCCCTCGGGAGCGCAGGTGGCGGCGGTTCCAGGTGGGCCTGCCGGGCCAGCAGTTCCTCCTGCTGGTCGAGGACCTGGCGGAGGCGTTGCACTTCATCGCGGGCCAGGGCCAGAGCATCGTACAAATCCACCAGGGTTTTCAAGACCGGCCGCAACAGGTCCTCCTCCTGGCGAGCCAAGGCGTCGCGGCCGGCCGCCTGGCGGCGCTCCAGGGCCTGCACGGTCCGCTCCAGCTGGTCCAGAGTTTGGCCATTGAGTTCCTGCTGCTGGCGGACGGCCCGCGTTTGCAGGTTGACTTCCTGGCGCAAGCCTATCATCTGACCCAGAAGGGTGTGCAAGTCGGGAGGCTCGGCGGGCGCAGCATTGTCGCCGAGCTGGCCCGAGGCCATTCCTTCTTCCAGCCACTGGCGAAAATCGACCACGATCTGCTCGATGGTCAGGCATTCGCCGGCAACTGGCTCAACAGGCTCTTCAACGATAAACGGCGGCGCAAGCTGCGACATTGTAATTCCTCGATCAAGGCCTCGATGCTTTCCTTTTGTCCCGCTTCGAACAGGCGATAGTGCCAGCGGGTCGGGTCGTCGCGCAACAGGTCATAGGCCTGACGGACGGCAGCGAACCGCTCCGGATTTTTTTCGGGGGGAAATTGCCGGACCAGCTCCAGATAGCGGCGGCGAATGGCCGCGTCGTCGCTGTCCACCGGCAAGCCCAACACGGCAAACGGGTCGGTCTGGTTTTCCATGGATACACCTGAAAAATCCGAAATTCGAATATCGAAATCCGAAACTAATCCGAAATCCGCTGTCGCCTCTCGCGGAGCGAGAGGCGACTTTGCGGCTTGGCCGCGTTAGGAGCAGGGGTCAGAAAAACTCATCGTCGTCCTCAGGTGAAAAGCCCCCGGCTAGCATGCTAAAAAGGCCTTTCATGGGATTGACAAAGTCCATAAGCTGGTACAGCATTTGGATGCGTTCCTGCATCGATTCCTGGCGGGCATCGCGCGGGAGGGTCTGGGCCAACTGGCGCGCCTGGTCCAGCAGGGAGCGCACCTGGCTTGGAGGGAAGGCAAAAGGCCCTTTGGCCAGGAGCATCTCCGCCTCTAAAAGAAAGAACATCGGCTGGGCGGGAAATTGCCGCTGGCCGCGTTGACAATATTTCCGCTGCAGCTTTTTTTCTCCCAGGCCGTCCAGGGCCTCGCTGATGCGCAGCATCTGGTCTTCCGTGAGCTCGGCGGCCAGGGCTTTTTCCAAGTACATATTAATTTTCTTCTCGTAATTTTTTTGGCCGTGGAACTCCAGGCCGGCAGCGCGGTAGCCGGCCAGGGTAGCGACCATGTCGGCGGCGGCCTGGCCGCGCGGCGCCTGGTTCAGGCCCGCATTCACCTGCTGCGAAAACCGGTTCTTCAGCGCCCGCGGTAATTGAAAACGCTCTGCTTCGATCAACATGGAAAAGGCGATGCTCAGAGGATCTCCCTTGGCTTGGGCCAGCAACTCCTCGCCGCGAGCCGAATTCTCCGCCTTGAATTCCATGGCCGACCATTTGCAAAATAGCCAGCCATTCTCCTGACCCTCATTCCAGGTCAAGGCGGTCTGGTACAGCGCCCGGGCCTGGTCGGGACGGCCCGCTTCCGCCTCGGCACGTGCTTGATAAGTCAGCGCGGTCACCACCTTGGTCCGCAACGACCGCTCCAGCGGATTGGCTTCTACCGCTCGTTCGAACCAGGTCCTGGCCTGGGCATAATCTTTTTTTTCCAGGCACAGATCGCCCAGGGTTTCCAGGGTCGGCGCATGTTGAGCAAAGCGCTGGACCAACTGCCGGGCGGTTTCTTCGGCTTTTTTGCTGTTTTTGCCGGACTGATAGTGGTGCAAAAGAGCGGTCCAGGCGTCGAGCTGGTCGGGGACCAGTTCGAGGCTGCGCAGATAGCACTGGTCCGCCGGTGGGGACAGAGGCGGGGGCAGGTCCTGCATACCAGCCAAGAATGGCGGCAGCGCCGCGGCGTGGGGAATCCTCTCGGCATTGCGGGCCATCCGCTTCCAGATAAAAGCCCGAATCAGCGCCGCCTTCCCCGCTGGCCAGAACTCCGGATGCTCTGCGACCCACTTTTGATAATCGAACCAGGCGCGGTGGGCCTGAGCGAAATCCCCACGCGCCTCCAGGGCCAGGGCATGCAGGCGAATCAGGTTCGGGTCATCCGGGGGATTACCAAATAGCAAGCGATAGCGCTCGGAATCTTCGGACACCCCCTGGTCGATGATGGCCCAGTAAAAGCAGGCGGCCAGGCGCGACACCAGCTGGGGGGCTTGCTGGCGCAAGAGCGGCAGCGCTTCCTGGGCCAAACGGAAAGCGGGTCCCAAGGCTTCGTCCTTGGCCAGGTTACTTTGCAGGCGCCGGAGCAAGGAAACCAGGGCATCGCCTTGCCAGAGGTCCACCTGTTTCCGCCAAGCGCTTTGCATTCCGGAAGGCTGGGCAACGGCAAAAGCGGCATCGATTCCCAGGCGCAACGGCGCCGCCAACCGGGCCGGCAGGCGCTGGGCGTCCAGCCGTCGCCAATTCGCCACCGCGCGGTCGTCGTCGTTGGCGTAATATGCGAGCAGGCCGCGGAGGAAAGTTTTCCATTCCAGGAAAGGAGAATTCAGCCCGATGGCCTGCAAGCTTTCCCGAGCGCGATCATCGTGGCCGGCTTCAATCTGGGCAAAGGCTCCGACCACCACGTCGTAGTGGGATTGCCAATCCTTGGGAAGCTGGGACCGGCCAACCGCACCCTGGCGGATAGCCTGGTCCACTGCCTGCCCAAAAACCGTGGTCCCGAGCGGCGAAGAACCCAGATCATGCAGAATCCGCAGGCTGGCGGCAAAGTCGCCGCACTGGCCGATTGCCTGGGCCAGCTGCTGGCGGTATGCCGGGTCGCCTCCCAGGGACAGGGCATTGTGCAGAACGGTGCGGGCCTCGACCAGATAACCGCGGGCGTGTAAATCCCGGCCGCGTTCCAGGCAGGCCTGCCGCAACAGCTCCTGATCCTCCTGGTGCGTATCTTGCTTGAGGAGGGCGCGGGCCAACTCCAGGGCTTGCTTGGTTTTTCCTTCCGACAGAGCCCGCGTCACTCGTGCCCGCAATTCCTCGGGGGTAATTTGCTTTTTCTTGGGTCGAACCTGCACTTTGCTCGACATGGTTGTTCCCTCCCTGGAAAGGATGTGCCAATCCTTTGAAACTATTGTAGAAAACATGCCCCGATTTGATCCAGAGCATTTTTCGGGATTTTCTCCTTTGGGGATTTCCTCTACCTGCTGGCCTGGTAAGCGGTATGTTGGTACCTGACCCTGAATCGCCTTTTTAGGCGAGCCGAGAAGTTCTCCAGGAAAAGGTCGGACGACAAAAAAGCCGGCCAAAGGTCTGTACGAATTCCTTCAACGTCGGTACCATTTCCCAAGAAAGTTTTGCCCAGAGGACGACCCACATGAGTGCCCCGGAAATCTACTCCCCCGGACTGGAAGGCGTCATCGCCGGCGAGACGGCGATCGCGACGGTCACCGGCGGGCTGCGCTATCGCGGCTATCCGGTGACCGAGCTGGCCGAGGCCGCTTCGTTCGATGAGGTCGCCTACCTCCTGTTGCACGGCGAATTGCCGAAGAAGCAGGAGCTGGCCGACTTCCACAAACGCGTCGCCGCCGCCCGGCAGATACCGCCGTGCCTGCGCGAGCTGTTCAAGGCGTTGCCAAAGAACACGGTGCCCATGGATGTGCTGCGAACGGCCGTCAGCATCCTGGCCCATTTCGATGCGGAAACCGAAGACAACAGCCCCCCCGCCAACTTGCGCAAGGCCGAACGCCTGCTGGGGCAGATTCCCGTGGCCATTTGCGAGCACTACCGCATCACCAAGGGGCAGGCGGCGGTGCCGCCGCGGGCCGATCTCGGCCATGCCGCGAATATCCTGTATATCCTCCGCGGCGTCGAGCCGAAAACGTTCGACGTCCGCGCCTTTGACGTGTCGCTCATCCTTTATGCGGAGCACGAGTTCAATGCCTCGACTTTCACGTCGCGCGTGGTGGTCTCGACCGAATCGGATTTGCACTCCGGCGTGGTGGCGGCGATCGGGGCCCTCAAAGGCCCGCTGCACGGCGGGGCCAACGAGAAGGTCATGGGTTTGCTATTGGCCACGGGCGGGCCAAAGACAGCCGAGAAATGGATTCGCGACGCCCTGGCCCGCAAGGAAAAGATCATGGGTTTCGGCCACCGCGTGTACAAGACCGGCGACGTCCGGGCCCGCATTTTGAAAGAGTACGCCCGCCAGGCCGCCGCGCTGGCCGGCACCACCCAATGGGAAGAGGCCGCCGACATCCTCGAGCGCGTCATCGAGCAAGAAAAGAACCTGTTCCCCAACCTCGACTGGCCGGCCGGGCGCTTGTATCACGCCCTGGGTCTGGAAATACCGCTGTATACGCCGTTTTTCGTGGCCTCGCGCCTCACCGGCTGGTGCGCCCACATCATCGAGCAGCTCGGCCACAACCGCATCATCCGCCCGCGCGGCCGCTACACCGGGCCGGAAGTGCGCACAGTGGTCCCGCTCGCGGAACGTGGGTAATCAAGGGCAAGGAGAAATGCTGTCTTGGGAGACCGTTAACAGGTTGGGATTCAGCGCCCACCAAAGCGAAAGGGGGACGGTAATGGGAAGCGTGACCGTATCTCCGATTGCAGAGAATGGCATGTCGATTATTGGCAGCCAAAGGGATCACCTGCCGCATACCATAGGCGATAAAAACTTGTCAATATTGAAGGTGTCATTTAAAGGTCCCCCAAAATTTGCAAGCAGGTGGAAACGAGGTTTTCATGGTCGGTCGATCTTTTCACGTCTGGACCTGGTCAATTCTGGTCACCTTTCCAGCCACGGGATTCACGGGCCAACGGGAAACGACACTCCAGGGCCACAGCGGTTGGGTCGGCGCCGTGGTTTTTTCCCGCGACGGCCGGACTTTGTTCAGCGCCGGAGCCGACAAGAAAATCCGGGTTTGGGACCTGGAAAGCAAAAAATTGGTCAAGTCCTTTCCGGTTCATGACGACGCCATCGCTACCCTCGCTCTGTCACCCGATGGCAAATCCTTGGCCAGCGGCAGCTTCGACCACACGGCCAAGATTCTGGACCCGAATAGCGGTGCGACCCGCCATCACCTGAAAGGCCATCGCGGCGTGGTGATGGCCGTGGCTTTCTCTCCGGATAATGCCGCCCTCGTTACCGGCGGCATCGACGGCTCCGTTATTCTCTGGGACGTCGCGACCGGAAAAAAACGGCACACCGTCACCCAGCACAAAAGCTGGGTCAACGCCCTGACCTTCGCCGCCGACGCCACCTTGGCCACCGGTTCATCGGACAGCACGGTCCGCATCCATCCCACGAAAAGGGGAGGCGTTCTGCACGTCGCTCGTGAAATCCGCGAGGGCGAAGTTCGCTCGCTGGCCTTTTCGCCGGACGGCACGTGGCTGGCCGTGGGGGCGCGCTATGGCGTCCTTGAAGTTTGGGATCGCACAGGAGGGACCGCACCGGTTCGCCTTGCGGGCCACGCCGCCGACGTCTGGGCCGTGGCCTTTTCACCCGACGGCCGGACACTGGCCTCGGGCGACGGCGACTGGGACCGCCCGGGGCAGGTTTTCCTCTGGGATACGAAAACCTGGAAAAAGAAAGGCGTTTTGAACCATAGCGGCGAGGTTCTGTGCTTGGCGTATTCCCCCGACGGGACCAAATTGGCCGCCGGCGGTTGGGACGGGATCATCAAGGTGTGGCATTGGACCAAGTAAAGGCGCCTGCCTAAGATATTTCGGCAAGGGCTCGTGAGTTGGAAAACGCCAGGTTGAAGGTCAGCCTTTCCAGGCTGACGGCATTCCCCCCAAACTCGGGAATCGGCTCAGGCTGGAAAGCCTGACCTACAACCCAGCGCTATCCCCCTTGGAATCTCCTACCCCCATGAAAGATTTTGCCTACCTGTCCCCGAAAAGCATTCGCGAAACCGTCGCCCTGCTAGAGGAGAAAGGCGACCGGGCCCGCCTCCTGGCCGGCGGCACCGACATCATCGTCCAGCTCCGCGAGCACCGTCGCGATTGCGCCGTACTGGTGGACATCAAGCATATTCCCGAAGTCAATGAACTGAGTTACGACCCCAAGGAAGGGCTCCGGCTTGGGTCGGCGGTGCCTTGTTGCCGAATATACGAACACGCGGCGATCGCCAAGGCGTACCCTGGACTGATCGACGCGGTCGCGTTGATCGGCGGCATCCAGATCCAGAGCCGGGCCAGCGTCGGCGGCAACCTGTGCAACGCCTCGCCGGCCGCCGATACCATACCGGCTCTCATCGCCCTGGAGGCGAAATGCGTCATCGCCGGCCCGACGGGGCAGCGCGAGGCTCCGGTTGAGCAATTCTGCACGGGGCCGGGTAAGACGGTGCTGGGCCGCGGCGAGTTTCTAGTAAGCGTGCGGCTGCCGCCGCCGAAACCGCATTCGGGGGCGAACTATCAACGCTTCATCCCGCGCAACGAAATGGACATCGCCGTGGCGGGCGTCGGCTCGGCAGTGACCCTGGATGCCACGAAGAGCAGGTGCGTGGCCGCCCGCATTGCCCTGGCGGCGGTGGCGCCGACGCCGTTGTATGTTCCCGAGGCTGGCAAAGCCTTGATCGACGGGCCTTTGACGGATGCCCTGATCGACAAGGCGGCATCCCTGACCCAGGTTGCCGTCAAGCCCATCTCCGACATGCGCGGCACGGCCGAGTATCGCCGCCACCTGGTTCGGGTCCTGACCAAACGAACGCTGCTTTTGGCTATTGCCAGAGCCAAAGGAATAAATCCTTGACCTTTGATTTCTTGATTTCTTTTTGGGAGCAACAGCCATGGAAAACGATCGTTGGGACGAGGGAGAAGATTTCGGGGAGGAATTTGGTTTTACGGAGATTCCCGCCGAAGCGCGGGACATAATCGACAAGGCGGAGCGCCTGCTGCGGGAAATCCAGCACAAGCTCAATCAGGATACGGAAGACATCAACGAACGGGCGCAAAAAGAAATTGCCGCGTTGCAAAAACGCGCCCGGCAAAAACTCCGGTTGCAGCGCTTGCAGCTTCTGGACCAACTGAAACCCATGATGGAAGCTTTCGCCCGCGAAGGCAAACTCGAGGAAGCTCTGGCACTCCATGAGCACCTCCGTAAGTTGCGGGGCGATACCATGGGCCTTCGCCCCGACCCGGGAAGCCTGCTTGACTACCACCAGGCCATCGGAAAAACCTTTATGTTTGAAGTTTCGGGAAGCACCCAGGGCCCCCTTTGGGGCACCGAGGTGTACACCGCCGATTCCTACCTGGCCACGGCTGCGGTCCACGCCGGGGTTTTGCGCCAAGGAGAACGGGGCTACCTTCGCGTCTCGGTGGTTGACATGACGGGAATGATCATTGAAGGGTCCGAGCGGAATGGGGTGTGGAGTAACTCCTGGGGTCCTTATCCATTTGGGTTCCGTGTGGACCGGGCGTGAAGAATGTGGCGTTAATCAACCATCGGTGCATCGCTCGCGCAAAACACTCCGCCTGAGGACTTGCCATGAGCAAACTACTGGCCGCGATTGTTGTTATCGGTCTTCTTCCGGCGTTGTTTCCTGCCGCCCTCGCCGCGGGGGACAAGACCAAGGACCGGGACTTCGAGGAGCTGAAAAAAATTTTCGGCGCCAACAAAGTCACCATTGTCCTGAGCAATAATCCCACTCCTTTGCCAGGCCGGCTTACGTCCAGCCGGGAACTGTTCGGCCGCAAATACCTGATCCTGACCGGCGACGCCGGCCGGGTAACTCTGGTTGATGTCGCGGCTATCGCCGCCATCCGCCAGGATCCCTAACGCGGCCAAGCAGCAGTGTAGTCGTCACGCTCCGCGTGAGGATGCTTCGTCACGCGGAGCGTGACGACTACACTAACATCTTGCGTAGAGTTCACAGGCAAGGGCCAGGTCGCGGTTTGACAGGTATCCCTAGCCGCCGGATGGGTCCGGCACGGAGCAACAACGGTGACCAAGAAAACCCACGTGCAAACCCGAATCAACCGCCAGGACACCGACTTCCTGTGCGAGCCGCGCCAGAGTCTATTGGAAGTGCTGCGCGATCAGTTGCTCCTGACCGGCGCCAAGGAAGGCTGCAACAACGGCAACTGCGGCGCCTGCAACGTCATCCTCGATGGCCGGCTGGTGAATTCGTGCTTGGTGCTGGCAGTCGAAGTCCAGGGCAAGGCGATCACGACCATCGAGGGAGTAGCCACGCCTCAAGGTTTGCATCCCTTGCAACAAAAATTCCTGGAACATGCCGCCTTGCAGTGCGGCATCTGCACGCCGGGATTCATC